>JACQXX010000056.1 GCA_016208495.1 Acidobacteriota bacterium
GTCAGTCGTCAGTCGTCAGTCGTCAGTCGTCAGTCGTCAGTCGTCAGTCGTCAGTCGTCAGTAGTCAGTAGTCAGTAGTCAGTAGTCAGTAGTCAGTAGTCAGTAGTCAGTAGTCAGTAGTCAGTAGTCAGTAGTCAGTAGTCAGTAGTCGAGTGTTGGGATTTGGGAATTCGTGTCAAGTGTATTTTGTTCTATTTGAGTCAGTTAGGAACAATTCTTTTCAAGAATTCCACGGATTCAACGATCCGGGTTTGGTCTACTGACTACTGACTCATCAACTACTGGCGACTGACTACAAACTGATCTTTTTAAGGTTTTGGATTTGCCTTCTGACGAAAAGAAAAAGGCTCAGCACCAGGAAATCCCAGCCTGAACCTTTTCAAATCGCCAAAAATCAATCAGGGCTAATAATTCTTCGGGAAATTTGGACCAAGACACGACGGATCGCCGTCACACAGTTTGTCAACAATCGTGTCGTACAAGTAGGTTGATTCCGCGCGGACAACTTCGCCAATCCGGTCCTCATAGGTCTTGAGACCGTGATCAAACTCTTTCTTGAGAAGGTCATACAGGTTCTTTGCCTTGCGGCCTTCAACAACCTTCTTTTCATTGTAGATTTTGATGTCGCTCACAATCGTTCGGGCCACACGCTGGGCGGTTTTATGATCCGCTTCCGAGCCTTTGTATTTCGCCGGGTCATACTTAAAGACACCCGGTGCCGTGCTCGATACCGGCGGTGCGGCTGACTGGTACCCAGCAGGCGGGGTAAATGAAGTCAACGGAATGGTGCCCTGCGCAGCAATTGGCGGCGGCTGAGGTTTTGGGGGGTGAATTGGTTCTGGGGCTGGACCACCCGGCGGTACAAAGAAAACCTGCTCCGGTTCGGGTGCTTTTGGCTTGGGCGGCTCTTCTGGCGGTAATTCAAAAACGGGAGGTCTGGCCTGAACTTCCTGAGCTTTTTTGGCTGCTTCGGCAGCACGGCGAGCTTCCTCGGCTCGGCGTGCCTCTTCAGCCTTGCGTGCCTCTTCAGCGCGACGGGCTTCTTCAGCTCTCCGGCGAGCGTCCTCTTCGGCCCTGCGACGGGCTTCATCCTCAGCGGCTTTGCGGCGGGCTTCATCTTCGGCTGCCTTGCGACGAGTTTCCTCTTCAGCTTTGCGACGAGCTTCCTCGGCTTTACGGGCTTCTTCAGCTTTGCGAGCTTCTTCGGCTTTGCGGCGAGCTTCTTCAGCCTTGCGAGCTTCCTCAGCTCGGCGTGCTTCTTCCTCAGCCCGGCGACGAGCTTCCTCGGCTTTGCGGGCTTCCTCAGCCCGGCGTGCCTCCTCAGCCCGGCGTGCCTCCTCAGCCTTGCGGGCTTCCTCAGCCCGGCGTACCTCATCGGCTTTGCGAGCTTCCTCAGCCTTGCGGGCTTCCTCAGCCCGGCGTGCCTCATCGGCTTTGCGGCGCGATTCCTCAGCCGCACGAGCCTGTTCCTCAGCTCGACGAGCGTCTTCGACACGGCGGGCCTCGTCTTGCGCTCTGGCCTGGTCGGAAATTAAATTGTCTGAAGGTTGCTCAATGCCTAATCCAGACGAACTCTCTTTGGATGGCTTAAAGATGAAAATGAAAGCGCCAATAACAGCAACAACAACAATGACGAGACTTATCCATAACCCAAGATTTGACATTGTTTCAGAAACTCCTGGCTTCTTTGTGATCGAAGACTACAAAAACTATGGTTTCCCTGGCGAAAGTGCAACTCCAGGCACAAGTCCGTCCGATGTACGGCGTGGAAAATTCAGTAAAACCAACACCACCCATGCACGATTGGACAAGGAATCCAAAATTGATGGGTGATGTAATTGCTGAAAAATCAGTCGTGTTGAACAAAGGAGAGGAAGAATGCTGGATGTTGGAACACAATCTGCCCTAGCTTGGTCAATTTTTGAGCAAAAAGCAATGAAAAATTGCCTTTTTCCACTTCTTAAGCCCAACTCTCAACGGCATAAGCCTGAGTTTAGAGTTCAAAAAGTTTCACTCCCTGGATGAAAATCTCCAGCTCTTACCCACCAAGCTTGCTGCGAACCATCCTATTGACGGCTTTTCCATCCACATTCTGACCTGCCAGCTTTGCCATGACTTGTTTCATCACCAGTCCAATTTCTTTCGCTGACGAAGCTCCAGTTTCAGCAATCACGCTTTCAACCGCCTGTACCAGCGTGGCTTCATCAACTGGTTGAGGCAAATAGGCTTCGATGATAGCAGCTTCAGCCAGTTCTTTATCGGCTAACTCCTGACGATTTCCTTTGAGAAAGGCATCAGCCGCTTCGCGCCGTTGTTTGACCAGCTTGTTGAGCAAACTCATCATGGCTGGATCATCCATCGGTTTTTGATCTTCGATTTCCTGACGTTGAATTGATGTTTTCACCATCCGTAACGTGTCGAGCCGTGCCTGATCGCGAGCCTTCATCGCCACGGTGATATCTGCAAGGATTTGATCTCTGAGTGACATTGGAAAGTACCTTTTCTGAAAAGTGGGGCTGAAGACATTGGGCTTGGGGCTGAGAAATCCAGGGCTTGGGGCTGAGGGCTGAAGACATCGGGCTCAGGGTATGGAACCCATTTTCTTCAGCCCCGAGCTTGCGAGTCTTCAGCCCCAAGCCCCAAGCCCCAAGCCCTCAGCCCTGGTTTTTTCAGCCCGATGTCTTAGGGGAAAATCCCCAGTTCGGCATAGGAAATGGCAATCTTATCAATGGCGCTGATAAATGCCGCGGATCGCAATGTACTGACTCCAGCCCGTGATTTCCAGATGGTATGAATTTCGTCATAGGCAATCGCCATGATTTCTTCCAGGCCAGAGTTGACGAGTTCGATTTCATCGGCGCCGTGGGCAATCGCGGTTTTTTCGGCATCAGACAATGATTTGCCGGTGGTGCGTTCAATCGTTGTCAGGATGTTTCCAAACACCATTTGATCAAACCGCTTGTCCATTTTTCCAAATCGAACGTGCGACAGATTTTTCAACCATTCGAAGTAGGACACCACCACACCGCCTGCGTTGCAGTAGATATCTGGAATGATCAAAGCTCCACGGCTGTACAAAATGGCCTCAGCCGCTGCCGTGGTTGGTCCGTTGGCGCCTTCGGCAATGATTTTGGCTTTAATGCGCGGTGCAGTTGCCTCTGTAATCTGGTTTTCAAGGGCAGCCGGAATCAAAATATCGCAGTCGAGTTCGAGTGCTTCGTGAGGCGTGGCCAGATTGGTCGCTCCTGAAAAGTTCAAAATTGACCCGGTTTCACGACGATGTTTGACGACGGCTTCCAGATCAAACCCTGCCGGATTGTGAATTGCGCCTTCATATTCAGCCAGCCCAACCAGAACGGCCCCGCCTTCCTGGCAGAATTTGGCCGAATGATACCCCACGTTGCCAAGTCCCTGCACCACAACCCGCTTCCCTTCAATCCCCGGAGTCAATCCCAGGGCTTCCATGTCGTCTTTATGGGCACAGGCTTCACGCAGGGAATAAAACACGCCGCGCCCGGTGGCTTCAAATCGCCCCCGGATGCCTCCCTGGGAAATGGATTTGCCGGTGACACAGGCATGGGCGTCAATGAGACCAGGGTGGAATGCCGCGTACGTGTCGGCAATCCAGGCCATTTCCCGGGCGCCGGTCCCGTAGTCCGGGGCTGGCACGTCAATTCCAGGACCAATGAAATTCTTCTTGATCAGTTCCGCCGTGTAGCGACGGGTGATCTGCTCAAGTTCAGCGGCTGAAAATTGCTTGGGATTGATTTGGATGGCGCCCTTGGCACCGCCAAACGGCACGTTGGCCACAGCACATTTATAAGTCATCAGGGCAGCCAGGGCTTTGACTTCGTCCTCGTTGGCATGTTCCGAATAGCGAATACCACCCTTCACTGGCAATTTGTGGTGACTGTGTTCCACACGCCAGGCAGTAATCACTTTGATGTCATTCTGTGATCGAATCGGAAACTCAAAGGAATACACACTGTTACAGGTTCTTATCTGATCCAGTAAGGATTTGGGGTGTTGGGTGAACGAGGCTGCCTGATCAAAATAAGAGCACACGTTCTCAAAAAAGCTGAGTTCTTTTCCGTTGGTACTCAAGGGGGAATCCTCCTGTGATAAAACGTAGGTTGATCGCAATTGCGAGGGAATAAAAGTATTCAATAGCGAAAGAGAGCGAGTAGTGAGTAGCGAAATAAAGCGAGTAGTGAGTAGCGAGTAGCGAGTAGTCAATCCTTGAAAGGCGAGTAGAAAAAACACCCTATCATTTTGTCACCTTGTCATGTTGTTACCTTGTCACCTTGTCACCAAGGTGGCTTGCGGAAAATAAAACCGCAGGATTTCCTGATACGACCGGCCCGCTTTGGCTTGCGCCACGGTTCCGGCGACACACAGCCCAACCTGATGCCCAAATCCATGACCTGTAAATTCATAAAAATCGCCGCGTCGAGTCAGTTGATAGACATTGCTCAATATCAGGTTCCACCCGAGTTTTCGACCAATCAGACTGCGAAACTCACCATTGGCAACCTCAACCGTTCGCTGACCGTCAGCGAGGGTGAGGTGAGTTACAATCCCATCCGGAGTGCGATTTGAAATCTGCAACCCCACTTTATCCAATGGCTTCGCTCTCCATATTGATGTCATTGCGCCCAACAGCCGATGCACCGCAATGCGGCGTTGCCATCGGTAAAACTGAGCCCCGCGACACCAATTGCAAATGACTTTCGGCACATCATTTGTGGACTCAATTTCATCATTCAATGGCCAGACGACTGATGAAACGGTGGTATGTCCACCACAGCAAGCAGTGTAATAGGCTGTGACTGGATGCTCGGCTTCCCAGAGCACCGTGGCGTGTGTGGCGTGTGTGGCTTGACGGGCAGATTCGATCAGGCGCGGCGGATAAGATTGGTCAAATCGCGTACCAAAGTACAACTGGCAATGGGTTGAATCGCACACATCGTACCCCAATCTTTGGTGGCGTCCAAGATGTGTCATCAAAAAACTTCGCACCACAATGGCCTGACACTTGAGCGCTTCACTCAACCCGACCCCTTTCATCTCTGAGGCAGTCACCACAGCCACCGCATCTTCAAGAGATTGGGTCAAAATGACCTGCAGAGCATTTTCCCTGACTTGAATCAAAATTTTTCCGGTGACACGTCGAGTGCTCTGCTGAGCCGTCAGTTCAAGTTCAACCGCCGACTGGGCAGCGGTGGCAGGTTCAGCGGTTACAAGCTCAAGGCTTTTTCCTTCCAGAATTTTGATCTGCCCTTCAAACAATGCCGGTTGTCCTTTTACCAGTCGAACGCGATAGGTCTTTCCAGGCTGAAGCTGGCGGTGGACTTCACCAGCGAGTATCTCAGCCGGAGAGAGAATTGGTTTGATCGAGAGTGTTCGCGGTTGAAACAGTGTAAAGAGCCCAATTCGAATTGTTTCCGGGACTTTAGCAGATGGTTTGGAATCCTGTGCCTGACAAAACAGGATACCAGTCAGCACCAACCAGAAGATCAAACCCATCACCTGAATAAAACAACGCATCAGCATTCTTTGAACGCCTCAGATTCCTGTTAACACCAGTTTGTAGTCAGTAGTCAGTAGTCAGTAGTTCACTAAGTTTATTTTATTGAATTACTTGACTGTTTTTTAACGAAGGGATTTCATTCCAAATTGGAATAAGACTTGAGTTCAGGATGAGGGAAAAACCAAATACGTACCTTGTCATAAGTTTTCTGAGATACTGGATTTGGTAAGTGTTTGATTTTTTTCGTGTAGTTCGTGTGTTTCGTGGTTCAAAATGTCTGGAAATTTTCGGTAAGGTACTTACAACGAAAGATCAACATTCGAAAACCCGGAACCCGGAACCCGGAACCCGGAACCCGGAACCCGGAACCCGGAACCCGGAACCCGGAACCCGGAACCCTATCCTATTGCCGCTGAAACAATTGCTCAACCCGCCGCAGATCATTGGTGACTGGCGATGGCGGCAAACTCTCTAAGAACGTGCGTCCATAGAACTTCGTCCGCAACCGCGGGTCCAGAATTGCCAGCACACCTTTATCCTGTGAACTCCGAATCAGGCGGCCAAGCCCCTGCTTGAGCGTGATGATGGCTTGCGGAACGGTGTATTGCTGGAAGGGATCCTGCCCTTGCTCTTCCAAAAACCGATGGCGAGCTGAGACGACTGGATCAGTTGGCACTGGGAACGGCAATTTATCCACGATCACACACGAGAGCGCTTCGCCCTGAACATCAATTCCCTGCCAGAAACTGGCCGTGGCAAAAAGCACCGCGCCTTTCGTCGTGCGAAATTTTTCCAGCAATCCGGCTTTTGAACCACGCCCCTGCACAAAACACGGAAACTCAACCTGGGCCGATACCCGCTGATACAAATCGCGCATGTGAGCCGCGCTGGTCGAAAGCACAAAGGCCCGCCCCCGGCTGATGTTGAGCAGCTTGACGATTTCCTCAACCGCTGCCGATGTAAACTGCGGGGAACGCGGATCAGGCATGATCTTCGGAAGGTACAAAATTGACTGTGTGCGATAGTCAAAGTGTGAATCAATGATCAGTTCAGCGCATGACTCAATACCCAGGCGGGAACGAATAAAGTCAAATTTTCCAGATGAGGTCAGTGTGGCTGAGGTCAAAACCACGGATTCCATTTGGGTAAAAAGACGATCTGAAAGGAGTTCCGAAAGATTGATCGGTGTGGCCTGGATAAAACACCCGCGTCCGCGTCGCTCGATCCAGTAGACAAAGGTTGGATCATTACTCGTGACGACAAACTCCAGGTCAAACCGCAGGGCGTCAATCCGGCGCACCAAGCGTTCAATCTCCGGTGGTGGCTCATTCACTTTTTTCAGGAGTTCGCGCAATTTGGCCAGCAGGTTATCGAGCATCAGGTATTGCTCACCAGCAGGCGTCATTTCAAACTTGCCTTCTTCATTCCGGCGGGCAAAATGGGTCATTTCCAGTGTAAATCGTCCATCGCCAGTTCCATATTTGCGGAAAAACCCACCCCAAAACATATCCGCTTGCTCGGTGATCCGCGCACCGCACCGCATGACATCAGTCACAACGTCATCTTGAGGAATCGGCACCCGCAAAATGTCCTGAACCAGTTCCTGCATGCGGTAGTTGCTGACCTGAATGCCAAAATATTCAGCCGCAATGTCTTCAATTTCGTGGGCTTCGTCAAAAATGACAATCGTGTAGTCAGGCAGCACCGCGCCATAGTCGTTGTTGCGAGCCGACAAATCAGCAAAAAACAGGTGATGGTTGACAATCACCACGTCGGCGTCTTCAGCGCGTTGCCGGGCAAGGGTGACAAAACATTTTTCAAAGTCAGGGCACTTTGAACCTAAACAAATTTCGCTTCGGGCATCAATGTCGTGCCAAAACGCCAGATTTTCAGGTAAATCAACCAGTTCCGCCCGGTCACCGGTTTCTGTCTTCCCTGACCAGCGCCGAACCGTATCAAAATACGTCACATCTTCAACTCCGGCAAAAGTCAGTGCCGTGTCAGATTGTTTGATCCGACGTAAGCAGAGGTAATTACTCCGTCCTTTCAAATAAGCGACCCGGAGCTTGCGACCCAACGCCTTTTCCAAAAATGGAACGTCTTTTTGGTAGAGCTGCTCCTGAAGGCTTTTCGTCGCCGTTGAAATAATTACCCGCTTGCCCAGTGCCAGTGCCGGGATCAAATACGCCAGGGTTTTTCCGGTTCCAGTTCCGGCTTCGACGCACAAATGCCCCCCGCGCTGCAACGCATCATGAACCGCTTCCGCCATTTCAATCTGATTTGAGCGATATTCAAAGTTCGGATGGTGACGAGCCAAAAGCCCTTTCGGGCCAAAAATTGATTCCATGAGCTCCTCAAGTACAGGAAAAAAGAAAAGACAAAAATGAAGATGGTCGCGATTGTACCTTATTCACAAATCCACAAACCACTGTGTCTTAACCGCCTGGGATAGACAATCACCAAAAATGCGTGATACAAGTGTTTCTCTTCACACACCATCTAGCCCGAATCAAGCAATACCAGTTTTTCGTCAGTAGTTGATGAGTCAGTAGTCAGTAGACCAAACCCAAGTACTTTAGTTTGATGATTTCCTGGGAAGACTTGTTCATAAATAGATCAAATAGAACCAAATACACTTGACACAAATTCTCAGTTCCCAACACTCGGCTACTGACTACTGACTACTGACTACTGACTACTGACTACTGACTACTGACTACTGACTTGTACCTGAATACCACACAGTTTTTTGGAGGATGCATGAAAGAACGGTTTCAAGGGTGTCTTTTGGGGGTAGCTCTCGGCGATGCCCTCGGAGCACCAGCCAAAGGTCTCACCAAAGAGGAAATTCAAACCCAACGGTCGCTTCCGGTACGTGCGGCTGAAGCCAGTGCCCATGGCCACGATCCGGTCATTAGCCCACAACTTCCCTGGAAGCTGGCTGGCGGAACCGACATTGATGACTGCAATTTGATGATGCTCACCCTGGAAAGCATTTGTACCCAGCGATCCATCAAGACATCCGACATGGTGCGCTGCTTGAAAGGGTTCTACCGAACCCATCCCCAAACGCTGACACCACTGACCGCTCATGTACTGTCCCGGCTCAATGAAGGTGAGCGATGGGAAGAAGCCTCTGAGGGAGCATCACTTGATTCGGATTTCAACCCGCCAGATGGCGGTAATCTGCCTCGAACAATCCCCGTTGGACTCTATCGGGCGCGCAACATTGAAAAGCTGGTCGCTGACACGATTGAAGTCTCCCGGTTGACACACTGGGATGATCGAGCAACCCATTCCGCCGTGGCCATCAATTATCTGATCACCCGTCTGGCGCAAAATGACAAACAGGCGCTCAGCTCGCTCGACACCTTCCTGGCGGACAAAAATGCTGAGGTTCGTGGGGCAGTGAAAAAAGGCGCTGAAGGAACTGAAGCCGATCTGGATACGTCAGGACTGGCCACCAGTGTGGTTGCCGTCGCGGTCTGGACGCTCAAAAATGCCCCGTCATTTCTCGAAGGTCTGGAAATGGTCATCAACCTGGGTGGGCAAACTGATTTGAACGCCGCGGTGGCTGGTGGCTTGCTGGGTGCCAAATTTGGCCGACTGGTCCTTCCGGAAGCCTGGCTGTTCCAGCTTGAAGGCAAAGTCCGGGTTGAAGTCCTGGCCAACCGACTGTATGAACACGCCCTCAATGGATAGCCGTCGGAGTGCGGCCCACTTGACGTTGCTTTTTTCTCAAAGCGGCGTCAAGCCACCGCACTCCAAAGACTTCAGAATGTGCTTTGCAGCAACCAGTGCCTCCTCAAGTGAGTGAATCGTTCCCTCCAGTTGCTGCTCATACACCGCACTCACCACCTGCCCCACTCTTGGACCGGGTTTGATGCCCAGGCTCAACACGTGGCGTCCAAGCAAAAAAGGTGGCGGCGCTCCCTGCTCCAAATCCAACTGCTGAATTTTTTCCCGAAACCATTCCTGCATGTGCGCGGTGTTGACCGGGGGCAGCCGCCCGAGTGAGTCAGCTTTTGCCACCCGATAGAGCAAATCCGGGTCAACCCGACGAACGAGACGGCGAAAGGCGCCATCTGAAGTCGGTGGCTGTGCCAGGAAAAATTGACCGGGCCGTAAATGCTCACGCACCAGAGCTTTGACCTGTTCGCGAACCGGGTAGTGGTGAATCGTGAATACACCCAGTCGGTCCAGAAACGTTTCGGTGAGTGGAACGCCAGCGTCATCGTGACCAAAAGATCGGATTCGCCCATCAATAATTTCTGTGGTGGAAGGCTTGCCAAAATCGTGCGCCAGGACTCCCAGCATCACCGTGATCTGCTTTTCTTTCGGCAGATCGTCAATAAGCTGGGCTGCCTGATCAAGACACATCAGCGTGTGAATCCAGACATCACCTTCCGGGTGAAATTCCGGTTCCTGCTGACATCCACGCAAGGCCGCTAACTCAGGAAAAAGTTGATCAACCACTCCGAGTTCATTCAGGGCGGCCATCCCAATCGAAGGCCGACGCGATTTCAGCAAGAGTTTTTCAAATTCCCCCCAAATTCGCTCGTGCGGCAGATCAGTGAGTGAAATCGAGCGGCACAAAGCAACGGTGTCTGGATCAATTGCCAGTTCAAATCGAGCAGCAAATTGGGCACCGCGCAACACCCGGAGTGAGTCTTCAACAAATGTCTCCGGATCAACCACTCGCAAATACCGCTGTTTGATATCCTGTTGTCCATGTTGTGGATCAATGATTTCGCCCGTTAACGGGTCAAGCATCAAAGCGTTGATCGTAAAATCACGACGGCGGGTCGCCTCGTGAAAACTCATAAACGGGTCGCCTTCGATGGTGAACCCCCGATGGCCGACACCGGTTTTTGATTCCCGTCGCGGCAAACTCACATCAATTTCAGTTTCTGGATCAACCAGCGGACGAAATTTATAGACGGTGAACTGTTCGCCGACGGTGTTGACCCGGCCCATTTTTTTGAGCAATGACCGCAGGCTATCTCCAGGAATGCCATACACTTCGAGGTCATAGTCTTTTGATTCGCGCTCAAACAGTTGATCGCGCACATACCCGCCAACCAGAAAAGCTCGACCGTTGTGCTGTTGAATCGTGCGGCAAAAATCCAAAACCCAGGAATGGATCATGTTCGTCTTCAAGTCCTTCCAAAAATTGCTGTCTTGACAGTTTTCACGATTGACTTGTACCATAGCCGTTCGTCTTTTTTTCAAGGCTTTGGGAACGAAACACACACTTCACGCGATTTTTTCCCACAAGCAATCACGGTCACAATTCATTTCATTATGATTGAAACCCCATCTGACGCTTTCTGGATGGAAGTTGCTTTGCAAGAAGCCCAGGCAAGTGCCGAACAAGACGAAGTCCCGGTTGGTGCAGTTCTTGTATTTGACAATCAGCTTATTGCCCGGAGCGGCAACCGCACGTTGCGTGATCAAGACCCAACGGCGCATGCCGAAATCGTTACACTCCGAACAGCAGCGCAGGTGCTTGGGAACCATCGGTTGCTCGACACTACGCTCTATGTCACGCTTGAACCCTGTGCCATGTGCGCCGGAGCGCTCATCCAGGCACGAGTCAAACGACTGGTTTATGGCGCCAGTGACCTGAAGGCTGGGGCGGTGGATTCGCATTTTGGAATTTGCTCGACCGCATTTCTCAACCATCGGTTGGAAATCACCAGCGGCATGTTGGGGGATGAATGCAGTCAGGTCTTGCAGGCATTTTTTCGAACCAAACGGCAGACCAAACAAGCTGAACGAACTTTGGTGAGGTGCGAGAGTGGTTGAATCGGTCGGTCTCGAAAACCGAAGTACGGGAAACCGTACCGTGGGTTCGAATCCCACCCTCACCGCCAGACAAATGAAGAATTAAGAATTAAGAATTAAAAAACCCTGATGCCAAAAATCGAGGCAAACTATAGGTTTTCAACCTTTAGAAATTCTTAATTCTTAATTCTTAATTCTTAATTCTTAATTCCCCTGGAGGGGTGACCGAGTGGCTGAAGGTGCAGCATTGGAAATGCTGTGTACTGGAAACGGTACCGTGGGTTCGAATCCCACCTCCTCCGTCTGAGCCAGGAAGCCAGTGAGCTTTCCTGGCTCTCACACTTTTGGTACAGGTTGGGTGATCGCCGTCCGTCGCAAGATGGAGGGAGGAAAGTCCGAACACTGTAGGGCAGCGAGCTGGCTAACGGCCAGGCATTGGTTGGCGTCAGCCAGCCGGTGACGACAAGTGCAACAGAAAACAGACAGCCCGAAACCTACCCCTCCCTCGGGAGGCATGGTGGGCGATGGTGAAACGGTGGGGTAAAGGCCCACCAGCAGGTCTGGTAACAGATCTGGCTAGGTAAACTCCTCGCAGTGCAAGACTAAATAGGGAAGCGTTTGAGGGTTGCCCGTCCGAGTTTCGCCGGTGTTCTTTGGAACACTGTGTGGACACAGCTTCCGGGTAAGTCGCTTGAGCCGTCGAGTAATTGCCGGCCTAGATGAATGATCACCAGTCACCTTTTCCTGGTGACCACAGAATTCGGCTTATAGACCTGTACCAATCAAAATCCCCTGCCCGGTTGCAAAACCGGCAGGGGATTTTCTTTTGGGGCTGAAGATTTCGGGCTGAAGACTTCGGGCTCAGGGTTTTGAACCCGTTTTCTTCCGCCCCGAGCTTGCGAGTCTTCAGCCCTAAGCCCCGAGCCCTAAAACCAGGGCTGAAGATTTCGGGCTCAGGGTTTTGAACCCGTTTTCTTCCGCCCCGAGCTTGCGAGTCTTCAGCCCTAAGCCCCAAGCCCTAAACCAGGGCTGAAGACACTGGGCTGAAGAAGTTGGGTGTGATACTTTCTCAAACCGGACTTCTTCAGCCCTAAGCCCGAAGCCTTCAGCCCCAAGCCCAATGACTTCAGCCCTGAGCCCGAAATCTTCAGCCCGAAGTCTTCAGCCCGAAATCTTCAGCCCGAAATCTTCAGCCCGAAGTCTTCAGCCCGAAATCTTCAGCCCGAAGTCTTCAGCCCGAAGTCTTCAGCCCGATATTCTTCAGCCCGAAGTCTTCACCCTGACCCCTGAACTCGAAGAGGCATTTGTGATCGAATCAACGTCATCTCCTGTCAATCGCCGGATCGCGGCCATTGATATCGGCTCGAACTCAATCCACCTGATCATTGCTGAAATTCGCCCAGGTCAGCACCTGCATATTATTGATCGGGAAAAGGAAATGGTCCGATTGGCAGCCGGTACGCTCCAAACTCATCATCTTTCAACCCGGCGGATGAATACAGCAATCAGAGTCCTTCAACGATTTGCCGAACTGGCCAATGCCCATCAGGCGCATCCGATTCTGGTCACGGCTACCAGCGCCGTCCGCGAAGCCTGGAACCGCGAAGACTTTCTCAACCGGGTCAAAAAGGAAACCGGCCTTGAGATTGAAATCATTCCTGGAGTCGAAGAAGCCCGCTTGATTTCACTGGCTGTCAGTGAAGTGACTGATTTCCATCAAAAACGGGGATTGATCATTGATATTGGCGGCGGGAGCACCGAGTTCATTCTGACACGAGGCAAAGAGCCGGAACTGTTATTGTCGGTGAAACTGGGGGCGGTTCGGCTTCAGGAACAATTTTTTGCCGCCGCCAAATCAGGACCTCCGACCCGCGAAGCCATTCAGGCCACAATCACGCATATTCGCAGCAGTCTGGCGCGAACCGTTCGTGAAATCAAACAGGCTGGCGGGTATTCGTTTGTGATCGGGACATCCGGCACCATTTTGGCTCTCGCCAGTGCGGCAGCTCAAACCCAATCTGACCGCATTGAAGATCGGTCAGCGGATTACACACCTTTTAGCCTCAATTTAACGCTGGCCGGGTTGGACATCGTCAATAAACAACTTCAAAAAACAACCCTCAAAGAACGTCACCGAATGCCCGGCCTTGATAGCCGTCGAGCTGACATCATTATTGCCGGTGGAATTTTGCTGGAAACAATCCTGAAAGAACTTGGGGCGAAAGAACTCACAACCTGTGACTGGTCGCTCAGGGAAGGGATCATCCTCAATTCCCTGCGTGAAAATGAGCCGCATGTCCTCGAAGCCCAATCCCAGCGTGACACAACATCAGCGCAGCTCTCCCTGTTTCGGCTCCAAAACCAGGACAGTGTACGCGCCCGGAGCGTTCTTTCGGTCGCCAGACGGTATGAATTCGAAGAACGCCACTCACACCATACCGCCTTCCTGGCCCGGCGACTCTTTGACGAGACCCAATCGTTGCACAAACTGGGCTATATCGAACGGGAATGGCTTGAATATGCGGCGATCTTACACGACATCGGCTATCACATTGCTCACAACAGCCACCATAAACACGCCATGTACCTGATTCGGCATGCCGAACTCCCAGGATTTCATAGCCACGAAGTCGCTATACTGGCCAACATCGCACGTTATCACCGTGGATCAACCCCGAAGTCCAAACACCTTGAATTTATGGCTCTGACGCCATTTCAGCGCGAAGTGGTCCGCAAGCTTTCAGCCATCCTGAGAATTGCCGATGGGCTTGATCGCCGACATTTGGGGGTGGTCTCAGATGTAAAGGTAAAAATTCAGGGGAAAAAGCTTCAAATTGATGCGCTGGCCTCAACCACCTGCGACATCGAAACCTGGTGTGCCGAACGCAATGCCTCGATGTTTGAATCAGTCTTTGATGTTTCACTCAAAGTTCGAGGACCACAGGAAAAGACACTGGCCAACGAAGTTCAAAAAATGGCAATTCGAATTTGAGGTTTTTGCGTTGAAACGGGATTTTTTTGACTTTTGAAATTTTTCTGGATGACCGATGCCGGCAAGTGCTTACTACTATACTTACTATAAATACATTTTATATATAAATCCCTAGTAGTAGTAGTAGGGCCTGTGGAAAAAAAGGAAAACTCGGGGATGTTCTTTATTCAGAACAATTAAGTGATGTTCAACCTGTGGAAAAACCTGTGGAAAAAATGTGGAAAACTCCCCGACCCTGTGGAAAACTTTTTTGACCCCAAAAAGTTTTCCACAGGTTTGATGAGTTTTCCACAGATTTTCCGAGTTTTCCACAGGGTGTTTTGAGAGTGCCTGTGGAAAAAAATAGAAGTTATTGAAAACAAATATGATAAGTACTACCTGCCTGTGGAAAAACCTGTGGAAAACTCCTGTTTTTCACAGGTTTTTGATCGTTTGAGAGTGGCCTGATTTTTCACTATTCGTTGTGTTTTAAAATTCGCTACTGTTTTGTACGGAGATATATTATGCCTGGGAACCTGTAACGTCTTCAGTCAGAAGACTTTAGCGCATGACGGGCAGTGTCCAGGTTGGGATCCTATTTCAGCGTACTGATCAGGCTGTTGATGAGCCGGTGGAAATCGCCCTGGGAATGATAGAGCTGGCCGATTTTTTCAATGCTGTGCAAAACAGTGGTGTGGTGCTTGTTGCCAAATTCGCGGCCAATTTCGGGCAGGCTGCGGGAGGTAAGCTGCTTACATAAATACATGGCAACCTGACGTGGAATCGCAATATTGCGCGAATTGTTCTTGAGTTTGAGATCTCCTGGCCGCAATCCATAATGGTCAGCCACAACGCGCTGAATCATTTCAACCGTGATGATGCGTTCGTCTTCCTCAATATTGAGGACTTGTTTGCAGAGTTCGATATCAATCGGGCGGCGGTTGAGCGAGGCATAGGCCACGAGTCGAATGAGTGAACCTTCCAGTTCGCGGATGTTGGATTTGATCTTTCCAGCCACAAACAGTGCCACATTATCTGAGAGGTCTACGCGTTCGATCTCGGCTTTTCGTTTGAGGATCGCGACTTTGGTTTCCAGATCCGGCGGTTGCAGGTCTGCAATCAGCCCCCATTCAAACCGGGAGTGAAGCCGTTCTTCGAGCGTTGGAATTTCACGCGGCGGGCAATCACTGGAGATGACAATTTGCTTTTGCGCATCATAGAGCGCGTTGAAGGTATGGAAAAACTCTTCCTGGGTCCGCTCTTTTCCTGCAATAAACTGAATATCATCAATCATTAAGACATCAATTCCTCGGTATTTTTCTCGGAACATCTGGGCCCGGTCATACCGAATGGCGTTGATGAGCTCATTCATAAATTTCTCTGACGAGATATAAGCCAGTCGCAACTGGTTGTTGCGTTCCCGAACCGCCTGCCCAATGGCATGCATTAAATGGGTTTTGCCCAGTCCCACGCCTCCATAGACAAAAAGTGGGTTGTAGGTTCGAGATGGGGCATCCGCCACCGCCATTGCCGCCGCATGGGCAAACTGGTTGCACGAGCCGACCACAAACGTTTCAAACGTGTATTTTGGATTGAGTGGCAATTCGGTCGGTTCCAAATCCAGATACCGGGTGTTGGTATTGGAATCGGTTGGTTCTGTCGGGTAGATTGAACGTGAGCCATTCGCTGATGAGCGGTAAATATCTGGAACAACTGAAGTTTGGGGGCTGGCAGTTGCTTCGGCTGCGAGTTCGGTAATGACCAGTGCTGGTGCCAAATGCGAAACCCCGATAGCCACCAGCGACTCTTCCAGAATCTCGCTGTAGTTTTCTTCAATCCAGTTTCGAAATAACTCATTTGGAACGCCGATGTTGTATTCCGCATCGGTGATCGAATGGAACGTCAAAGGTTTAAACCAGGTATTGAAGCTTTCGTGGTTAATCCGCTTTTCGAGTTCTAACAAAAAAGCTTCCCATTGAGTTTTATCCATACTGCAACTCTTCAACCAAGTCTGAAATATTTGAGGGTTAAATGGCTTGTTTCAAAAGTGAAAAAGGAACTTTTTCCACAGGTTTTCCACAGGTTTTCCACAGGGCAAAATGAGGGCGTTTGAGACTTAAAGGAAAACTGTAAGTTATTACCTTACACTGACTTAGCTTGAAAAAAAGTTCTTTTGAGCAATTGCCAGACTAGCATACTGAAGGGGGGAGCACAAGAAGAAATCCACAGGCTTTTTCTAAGCGCTTGCGTTGCTTTGGGAAAGTCCTGATACCCTAAAATCAGGGTCTTGGGCCGTTGGTCGTTTTGCCCTTCACGTTTTCCAAAATACCTTGAACCCAAGACCTTTTTCGTAACTGCCAAATAGACAACGCCATAAAGCTCTGTAAGAATCCGACATGAGGTTGGGGACAGACCAGCTTCCCACATTGGTTGGAACTTTCCCCGGGGTTGGATTCATTTCTGCAAATCAACACTTTTTCATTGACTGGTTTTTCTGTGTGGAGGTATGTGCTTTTTATGTCATCCCATTGCATTGGTTCACATCGCCTGACTGCCTGGCTGATTTCGATTATCCTTTTGATTCCATTTGGGTTGGTTGAATATTTTGTCGTTCCGACGGCTGTTTTTGCCCAGTCGGCTGGGCAAAAAGAAGAACGCCCGACCAAACCGGCATTGAAAAAAAGCCCTGGGGCACAGTCCGATGACGATGGGATTGTGATTAAGTCAGACCTGGTGTTGCTGGATGTGGCTGTCTTTGACAAGGACAATCATTTTGTGGGCGATCTTACCAAAGACAATTTTCAGGTGTATGAAGACCAGGTTCAACAAACCATTGAAAGCTGCACGCGTGAAGAAGCCCCAGTCAGCCTTGGATTTGCAATTGATACCAGTGGTTCTATGCGTGCCAAGCTCCAAACCGTGGTCAAGGCCGCGCTCTATATGACCAGGTCGGCCAAAAAAGGCGATGAGTTTTTTGTCGTGGATTTTAAGGAGAAAGCCGAACTGGTTGAAGAGTTTACCACCCGCATCGGAGACATCCAGGATGCACTCGACAACCTGATTGCCAATAGCGGAACGGCGATGCTTGATGCGCTGGCGGTCTCAGCCGAATATGCCCACAAGGAGGGGAAAAACCGCCGCAAAGCGGTCATTGTGATGTCGGATGGCGATGACCGTGACAGCTTTTACAAGACCAAAGACCTGATTCAGTTGTTGCATGAGTATGATGTCCAGGTCTATATCGTCGGGTTTCCGGATGAATTACCTGATTCGGGAGGGATTTTTCGAAAATCACAACGTGAGAAGGCTGTAGAGCTGATTTCCAGTCTGGCCAATGAAACAGGTGGCCGGGCGTTCTTCCCGCAGTCTCTGGCCGAATTAGACGAAATAGCGCGGCAAATCAACACCGACCTGCGAACCCAATACACGCTGAGTTACACTCCGACCAATGACAAAGCTGACGGCACCTATCGCAAGATCAGTGTCAAAGCCATTGATCCAAAACGCAAATTGGCGGTGCGAACCCGAGCTGGTTACACCGCAGCCAGGGAAGATCGGCGATAAATGAAGAATGAAGAATGAAGAATTGAGAAGCAGTAACCTCTTATTTTCTACATTCTACATTCTACATTCTACATTCTACCGCCCTGTGCAAAAAAACTTTCAGTGGCTGTGGAAAACTTGTGGAAAAAGTTCCCATCCTGTGGAAATGTAACCCTGATGAAAATCACAACTTTACGCGCAACTCCAAGTCTGGTGCGGAGTAATCAAAAAATACACTTGCTTTTTCCCGATGGATTACGGACTTAAGTTTTCCACAGAGCCTGTGGAAAACTTGTGGAAAACTTGTGGAAAACATTCTGCAGAGTGCTCATTTCCAAAGGAGTTAGACGGCTTTGAGGAAAATAGAGGCAACTGGAGTGGAAGGTTGGTGTTTTGGGAATTCCCGTCCTGTTTTTGAGTAAAATAGCCCGAAGTTGATTCAGTTTCTCTCTATGCGAATTGTAATTGTTGATGATGAACCATTTGCCCGCGATGAGCTTCGGTTTTTGATCGAGCACCATTCGGATTGCCAAATCATTGGTGAGGCTGAAGATGGCCCAAGTGCCGTGCAGTTGATTGAATCCACGACGCCTGACGTTGTTTTTCTGGATATTCAAATGCCGGGAATTAACGGGTTTGATGTACTCCGCACCCTGCAGCTTGAGCAATTGCCGCAGTTTGTGTTTGTCACGGCTTATGATCAATATGCCGTTCGGGCTTTTGACGTCAGCGCAACTGATTACGTGCTGAAACCTGTAGCCGAGGATCGGCTTGGCCAGGCATTGGAACGGTGCCGGCGTCAGTTTCAACAGCCCTCTTCAACCCAACCTGCCCCTTCCCTCCCCCAATCACCCTCTGGCTCCATACCCCAATTGAACCAAATTCAATCACTTCTGGCGGCTTTACCTCCACGCTCGACCTTTGCCCGGCAAGTGGTTGGGCGAAAAAATCAGCGGCTGTTTATTCTTTCAGTGGATGAACTGGTATGCCTCGAAATGGAGAGTCAGTTGTTGTTTTTGGTCACTGAAAAAGACCGGTACTGGTCAAATGAGACATTGACAGATTTGCTCAATCGCCTTGATCCAGAACAGTTTATCCGGGTTCATCGGCAGGCTGCCGTGCGATTAAGCGCTATTCGCGAACTCTCCCCTCTCTCAAATGAACGCATGTTGTTGCGGCTTTCCAATGGTCACGAGGTCAGTGCCAGCCGAAATTATCTTCCGGATTTAAAAAACCGACTTGGGCTGAAGTAGGAATGAAGAAAGTGGTTAGTGGTTAGTTCTTGGTTCTTGGTTCTTGGTTCTTCTTCGAAAGTATTGATTTCTAACCACTAACCACTAACCACTTTCTTCATTCTTCATTTTCTTTTATGGGCTTAAAAACGTAGCGAAAGATCATATTGGTGAGTTCTTCGATCAAGACGTGTTTGTCTTCTTCAGATCGGTTGCCTGAGAGCATGTATTCATAGGCCACAGCATCAACAGCGTGGTTAATGACTCGCGACGCAATGTTGACATCTACTTCATTGGTCAACCCCTGACTTTCGCAAGTCGCCAGAATGTCCCTCAATTGATGAATTGATTTTTCAATAAATTTTTTTCTCAACTGGGCAATTTCTTCATCCTTACCAGCTAACTCCTGGATAACTCGTGTCAGTCCTGGTGTCAGGCATTTGTTGTAAAAAGCACGGGCCACCGCTTGTCGAATTTGTTTGCGTAAGCTTGGCAGGGTATGGTCATCGGCCTGAAAATTGCTGAAGACGGCATCAATGCGTTCACTGAGCAACCGTTCCAAAACCAGCAGTAAGACCTGTCGCTTGTCGGTGAAATACACATAAAACGAGCCAATGCTCACCTCAGCCGCCTGGGCAATGTCATTGGACGTGGTTTTTTCAAAGCCACGTTCATTAAACAGCTTCAAGGCGGCTTCGATGATTTTTTCCCTGGTTCGGCGGCTGCGTGCCTGTTTGGGACGGTTGACGGCTTCAGTTGCAGTTGATGGGGTAGATTCCTGGAAATATGAATTCATAAAATAACAACAATCTTTGCGACTTCTTTTTCTAATCCCTGGGCAAGAAATACCGACAGATTGGTGATGCCTGTCATTGGATAACAAGCTGCCTGGATGGTTCAGACGTGAATATTTTCGGAGAGAGTTAGGCGACAAGTCGAAGGTGATAACGGTAACCCGTGGATAATCAAGATGGTACTAGACAATTTTCAATCTGTCATGACGCGCTTGACCTGGTGCATCAGAAGGCATAGGGCTGAAGAAGTCGGGCTGAAGAAAACGGGCTCAGGGTATTGAACCCGTTTTCTTCCGCCCCAAACCCGAAGTTTTCAGCTCGAAGTCTTCAGCCCTGGTTTTATCTCCGGTTTTTTTTCTTGACAAAATGAACTTGAGTTCATATTTTACGTTTATCAAAACTGAATAAAAGTTCAAGTTCATTTTGGATGAATTCATCTTGAATCTTCCAAAGCTCTTCTGGCAACTCTTTCCAAACTTAATGAGGTGAGTGATATGGTGCGTGCATTTGTGACCCGTTTGATGCTTGTGGTGGTAATGGTGGGATTGGCCGTGGTGCCGGCGATGGCCCGCAATGTGAGCAAAAAGATGACTTTGCCCCGGGCTTGCGTCATTCAAGGTCAGACCATCAATGCGGGGACCTACACCGCAAAGTTTGTTGATGACCAAAATAGCGAACTGGTGATTCTGGACGGCAAAAAGGAACTGGCCCGTGTCCCCTACAAGCTGACCTCCCTTGAGAAATCAGCCGCCAATGATGTCGTCGTCTTCAATAACCAGAACGGCACGCGCAGCCTGAGCCGAATTGAATTTAAAGGGCTGAATGCGGCCTTACAGTTTGAGTAAGTACTGAATTTTCTAAGTCGTAGCAACTCCTCCTTAAACGTGTAGCGCTACATTTTTTTGATTCTTTACGGGACGTTTTCCGCCAGGAAAACGTCCTTTTCTTTTTTTGTCGAATTCATTCTGAAGTCAGGTTGTTAGGTTGACAATATTGTTATATTGATGTAACAAATTCAAAACCTTTACTCTGTGTTCATTCCGAACTCAATTTTTCAATCACACGGCACTTTTTAATCGAATTTTATCTTCGCTCCCCGCCAGCGAAGGGCACCAGAAGTTGTGCATTTTTTTACACACCTGCAGATCACAGACCTCCCTCTTTGAGGAGTCCAGTGTTTGGGCCATGAAATTTTCAATCCACCAATAATTTGTGCCAGAAAAATGCAGTTCGACCCCCGGGAGGAGAATTATGCGTCTTACAGAAAACCTATCCAGCCGCGCCAAACGCCTGGCTGGATTCCTGATGGTGCTGACACTGCTTGGCTTTGCCGCCATGCCGTTTCTGTCCGCACCCTCGTCCCTTGCCAGTAGCGGCAAAGGATTGATCAACAAAGTATTTTCAACTTCTCGACAGGAGAAGTCTGTTCCTCAAGAAGAGAAGCAGAAAGAATTGACCAATGAAGAGAAGAATGCCTTGATTGAGACTGAACAAAAGAAAAGCCAGGAATCAGGTGATTTTTCGAAAGCTGGTGTTTTTGCGCCGCACGTTCCACTCGCTCCTTCCAACGATATGTGTTCTGGGGCCGTTGTGGTTCCGGCAAGCGGTCCATTTCCTTATGTGAGCCCATTGGTCAACGTGTTCTCAGCCACCAGTACCAACGACCCCGTTCGGACGTGTGGAATCGCCAGTGGTGCGCTCGGATCTGATTTTCTTGGAACCTGGTTCAGATTTACACCGACCACGACCGGTTTGTATCGGCTCATGACACAAAGTGTCGGTGAGACCGGTACCGGCCAGCTTCCAAACACTTTTTTTGCCCCAGCTCCTACCTTTACTTCTTTGTCTCCATCAGGGTTAACCTCTTTTCCCGTTGATACGGCAATGGCTATATTTACGGCACCATCATGCGCAGGACCGTTTACTCAGCTTGTGTGTAGCGATGATGGGGCGGGAGGTGGTCAGTCGTTGATTCAGGCCCAGTCATTGACGGCTGGAACTGATTATTACATCCTGGTTTACCGCCGTGATAATCCAGGCCCTGGTGGTACGTCGCCACTGCCTTTGCAACCGCCAGCCAATGGCGTTCAGCTTTTTGTTTCAACCAATACACCGCCCAATGATACGTGCGGTACCGCCGGTTCAACGGCTGAAGTCCTGACCCTTGGTACCATTGTGCCAGGTACCTTGCAGGGAGCCACCAATGATTACACGGTGACTTCTGGCGATACAGGGTGGACCACCAGTCCCGCTGGAAACAATGCTGGGAATCTTCCAACTACCGCACCTGGGCGGGATACGGTATATAGCTTTACGGCGCCTTCGGCTGGTCGTTATACCTTTGAATTGACCAATGCCACCCCTATCTCGACTACTATTCCAAATGCAATGATCTATTTGTCAACCACCTGTCCGGCGGCTGGTGCGCCGGCCACTGTGACAATCTTTGCGGCTGGAAATCGGTCAACCATCAATGAAACCATTTCGTGCGTGAGTTTGACGGCTGGACAACAAGTCTTTTTGTTTGTTGATGATACTGGTTCAACTCTACAAAATGGCTACTTTTTGCAAGTAACTCAGTGCAGTAATTTTGAAAACGAAGCGACGACAGGCAACAACGACACTACCGGAACGGCGACGCCGTTGACCTGCGGTGTGGAAGGCCAGATGGGCACCTCAGGTGACATTGACTTTTACTCGGTGACGGCTGCGACGGCAAACTCTCGATTGTTTGCGATTGTCAATGGTGCCTACAGCAGTTCAACGGGTGAATTTGATCTGCGGGTGACCACCACCACCGACACGTTGCAGTCTGACACGGATGACAACACGAATCAGTTTGGTGGATCTTCGCCAAATTTGGCCGGTGTGACGGTTCCGTCTGGAACATCCTTCTTACGGGTTAACACCTCCAATGCCGCGCCGTATGAAATTTTCCACGTGGTGCAGCCGCCATCGGCGATGGCGACGGCTGAAACCGCAATGGCGAACAATTTCTTTGATGATCCTGATGTTCAAACTGGGGGATATTTCTTTGGGGCACTCAGTGCTGTAACTGATGCCGACGTCTATAAATTTACCGCCACGGCTGGAGACACCATTTTCGTCAGTGTGGACCCAAATCCAGATCGTCTCGATACAACAAGCACCTTTAACCCGGCCATTGATTTGATTGACACCAATGGGAACTTGCTTGACCGGGCAAATGATACGGCTGGGAGTTCTTCAAATGCCTCTGGTGCTGGAAGCCTGACTTCAGCCACCCCCAACTCAACTTCTGAAGCCCTGATCTTTGTGGCGCGCTATACCGGAACCTATTATGTCCGGGTCTTTACGACGGCTGGATCGTTCCCGACCAATACTGCTCCAGCACCGGTTCCACTGGTGGCGGACTATTTGTTGTCAGTGGCGCTGAATTGCACCCCGCTTTCAGCCGGCCCAGGCAGCACAACGGTAACCTCAATCAACCGTCAGAGCGCGACCAACCCGGTGTGCGGAACGCCAGCTAGCGTGACCTATCGGGTGACGTTTGCGGCGCCAGTGAGCGGTGTGACCAACAGCAACTTCAGCCTGACAGATGTTTCAAGCAATCTGACGGGTGAATCAATCACTTCAACCACAGCGGTCGGTGCCGCACCAACGGCGACGTGGGATGTGGTTGTGAACACAGGAACGGCGGCGGCGGCAACCGGGAACGGTATGCTGCGGCTCAATATGGCCAATTCAACCGGTGTGACCCCAACCGTAACCGGCCTGCCGTTTATCACGGGTCAGACCTTTACGGTCAATGCCACACCGACAGCCGATGCCGGGCCAGCCAGCTATGGCACGGTCTGTACCGGAGCCGCCGTCAACTTGACGGCCACGGTTCCAACCGTTGGCACTGGATCCTGGTCAGTTCAATCCGGACCAGATACCAGTTCCACCCAGTTCAGCAATACCGCTTTGGCGACGTCAACCTTTACTCCAACGACTGCCGGCAGCTATACCCTGGCCTGGACGGTGTTGAACGGCCCGTGCGCCAATGCAGTTGATACCGCAACCTTGACGGTGAATGCTGGACCAACGGCGTCAAATGCCGGGCCAGATCAAATGGTTTGTCAAACGACCACCGCTGTCACGCTAGCCGCCAACGTACCATCGAGCGGTTCAGGGACCTGGTCGGTCATTAGCGGACCAAGCACCTCAAGTGCTCAGTTTGCAAATACAGCCGTGGCAACCACCACCTTTACGCCAGTCACGCGACCTGGCACCTACACGCTACAATGGTCAATTGCTCCGGTTGGCGGAGGCTGCCCGGCCTCAACCGATACGGTGGTCATTAATTTTGTGGCATCACCGACAACAGCCAATGCCGGTCCAGATCAAAGCCTGTGTATTTCATCCGCACCAGCCACGCTGGCGGCCAATACGCCGACGTTTGGATCAGGTGCCTGGTCGGTTGTTTCAGGTCCATCAACTTCAACTGCCCAGTTCGCCAACGTGAACAGTCCAACCACGACCTTCACGCCGACTGGCAGCGTCGCTGGTGTGTACACGCTGCAGTGGACGATTGCCAATTCACCATGCCCATCTTCCACAGACACGGTTGTGATTACCTTTACAGCCACACCAACCACGGCCAATGCTGGTCCGGATCAATCGGTCTGTAATGACGGCAGCGCGGTTCAACTTGACGCCAATACACCAGTCGTCGGCTCTGGAAGCTGGACGGTGGTTTCAGGACCAGACTTGTCAACAACTCAGTTTGGAAGCATGACTGATCCTGACACGACCTTTACCCCGGCTGATGGCGCGGGTGATTACGTCCTGCAATGGACCATCACCAATGCCCCATGTCCGGCTTCAAGCGATACCGTCACGATTTCAGTCACCTCGTGTCTTGAGTTGCCATTCCTGTTTGTGGCGGATACCAACAATAACCGAATTCAGAAATATGATGGCACCACCTGGACGGTGCTTGGAACGGATGTCTTAAACGGCATTGACGGCTTCAAGAACCCAGAAGCGGTGGCAGCCGGCGATGGCGGCAACCTCGTGTTTGTGGCCGATACCGGCAACAACCGAATTCTGCGTTCAGACGATGGTGGTCTGACCTGGACGGTGATTGCCACAACGGGTTCAACCATCAACCCGGCAGCCGTCAAAACCCCATCCGGTGTGGCACTGGATGCAGCCGGCAACCTCTATGTTTCAGACACCGGCAACCAGCGCGTGTTCCGACTGGATGGCGGTGTTGCGGGGCCGGCAATTATTTTGGCGGCTTCTGGCACAGGCGCTGGACGTGTTTCAGCTCCGCAAGGGCTGGCGATCACAACGGCCAATACCTTGTTTGTGGCCGATAGTGCCAACAGCCGGATTTTGAGCATTGCCAATGCTGATGTGGCAGCGGCCAACACTGGAACGACCTTTGCCTCATCTGGTTCAGGTCTGGCTCAGGTTCGCAACCCACAGGGCGTCGGCGTCAATGCTGCTGGCGATCTGGGAGTGGCCGATACTGGAAACAACCGGGTGTTGCTCTTCCCTGGTGCGGTTCCAGGTCCAGCCACGGTGCTGACAACTTCGGGTGTGAGCCTTGGTCAAACCCGGTTGCCGGAAGGGATTACCTTCTGCCTGTTTACCACGGGTGCTTTTGCGGGTGATACGTCAGTCATTGTTGGCGACACAGCCAACAACCGCATTGAAGGTCGCATCCTGGCCGGTGGTACCTGGCAGCTTGTGACCGGAAATCCAAATCCGCCACAAACGGCCACGGTTGGTAGCTCGATTGGTCAGTTCCGCGCCCCAAGCAAGATTAGATAAACCAGTTATGAATTATGAAGTATGAATTATGAATGAAGTTTCTGAGTCATAGTTCAATTCAATAATTCACAATCAGAAAGAGTTGAGCGGGCAGATGTTGTGAATCAGCAACACTGCCTTCTCAACTCTTTCTTTTTTTAGGGTTCAGGGTTCAGGGTTCAGGGTTCAGGGTAAAAGACAAACGGGATAAATGCAGATAAAATATCAGCGAGGTACTATTTTAAACCATACCTTCCAAAAACCCTGAACCCCGAACCCTGAACCCTGTTTTCAAAACCCTGAATACAATGACTCGTGCTGAACTCGAAAATCTTCTTCGCGAATTTCAACAAGGCCATCATCAACTGGAAGACATTGTCGGACGGTTGGAAGGCTGGCCGTCTGAGGATCTTGGTATCGCCACTGTTGACCATGCCCGCTCGGCCCGCCATGGATTTCCAGAAGTCATTTTTGGCGCTTCAAAGTCAAAAGAGCAGGTCGTGACAATTGCCAGGTCGCTCCTTGGTCGGAGCCCCAATGTCCTGATTACCCGAACAACTTTTGAGGTGTATGAGGCCATCCTGCAACTTTCCCCGGCAGCCCAATTTCACGAGGCGGCTCAGGCAATTAGCATTCGACGGGACCAAACGATGCGGGGAAAAGGATTGATTCTGGTGGTGTGTGCTGGGACTTCAGACATTCCAGTGTGCGAAGAAGCCGTGGTCACGTGCGAGACGATGGGAAATCGAGTCGAGCGGTTATTTGATGTTGGCGTGGCTGGGATTCACCGGCTTTTCAAGGCACAAGACCGGCTTCGTGAGGCGCGTGTGGTGATTTGTGTAGCTGGAATGGAGGGCGCCTTGCCGTCGGTTGTCGGTGGATTGGTGGCCGTTCCGGTGATTGCCGTTCCGACCAGTGTCGGCTATGGTGCCGCCTTTGGTGGGCTTTCAGCCTTGCTTGGGATGCTCAATAGCTGTGCTTCCAATGTGACCGTGGTCAATATTGACAACGGGTTTGGCGCCGGGTATGTGGCTTCGATGATCAACCGGCTGTAATTTTGGGTTCCGGGAAAACAACCAAAAGGACGAAAAGGACGAAAAGAAATTCAGTTCGAAAACCCGGAACCCGGAACCCGGAACCCGGAACCCGGAACCCGGAACCCGGAACCCGGAACCCGGAACCCGGAACCCGGAACCCGGAACCCGGAACCCGGAACCCGGCACCCGGAACGAATACTGGCACCGCTCTCAGATTCCTTTGACGGAATGGCTGTTCCCGGAGGCAGATTGTACTGATTATTCAGTGGATCCATGGTGTCTTTCGTCCGTGAAAAAGTCTCAACCTTGTCGCGTCTGACGATTTCAGCTTCAACATAGAGACCAGCCTGCTTGCTGGTTCGTTCAAAAAGTTTTTTGGCCTGTTTGCTCCCGTCACCATCAAATGGAAGAAAGGTGAAACCGGAAAGGATGCCGTAGCCTTTCTTTTGGGCTTCTTTTGAAAGCGCCTGTTGTTTGGTGTAGCTCTTTGCTTTTGATTCTGGATTTTCATATTGCAGAAAATCCAGGGCCGTTTGTTTATCAACCAGATAGCCCTTCACTACCTGGCGTCCAACGGGTTCCTGACCTATCGCTATCAGCGAAAACGACAAGACAAGACCCACCATCAAAGTGATCATCCATATTGTGCGTGTCATAGTGTGCTCACTTTCATCCTATCTTCAGCGTGGAAACCCGGTCCTTTAGGGCCGGGAGGAAAGGCTGCTCCTGCTTTGAAGTAAAGTTGTGGTTCTGGCCCTCAACCGAACACAGTTCGTTTTGATGTTGACGCTGTCGGTGAGACGAGTCCCGTCAATTGCACCCAGAGCGAAATACCCGCTACTGCGCTTGCCGGTGATAAACCCGATTCCTTTCACAGTTTGAATCAAATCAAACTTGCGCAGCCCAAACAGCTTGCTGGTTGGAATCCGTTTCTGGCTGTGTTTGCCGGTGGTTTGCTGATAATCGCCGTTGCTGACGTGACGGTTGACGAAAACATTTCCGTTCCCGGCTTCTACGACTTCGCCATCCTCACAACAAATGGCAATCGCATCAGTGGTGTGAGACTTGGGCAACTTCAGGAACTGCTCGCGCTTGTATTTGGTTTCGTAGCCGAAGGTTGGTTCAAACTCCCAGCCGGATACCTTGAGTTGGGACGCGATGATCCCCGCTTCGGTCGCCGGTTTGGTCACATTTCGTTTCGGTTTGATCTCAAACTTTCCCTGGTGCAACGCCTGATGACAGGTCAGGCACAGCGTGAGGAGATTTCCGTGATGGTTACCGCCCTGACGACTCTTGAACTGGAGGTGATGGACATTGAGTTTGAGGCTGTGGTTGATCTTTTGTCCGCTTTGACACTGGTGGCCGTCCCGGTGCAGCACGTAGGCTTTGACATGATACCAGTCCTTGAGCGGTCCGTTTTGATATTCAACTCCGGTTACCTCCGGATTGACCAGCTTGTGAATGTCGAAACTTGCCGTTTCCACCTTCCATCGAGTCACAGGTAACAGCCGTTCCACCTGTCGTCGTTCCCGAAGATGCGACTCGACTTTGCTCCGAATCGAAGGTGGCAACCGGCCCGGGCGGCGCGATGCTCCCCGATTCTCAAATCTCGCCTGGCGATAGCGTGTTTTTCGGCTGCGCCTGGTCCGGCGATAGGCTTTGCGTTGTTCCATCTTGCGCGAAACATCAGTGCGTAAGGTGACTTCCGCCTGATACATCACTTTCCCATTCGCCACCGCCGCTGTGCCAACCTTGGCGCTTCCACTGTCCATCCCAGCCACCACTTCCTGCTTGTACTCCGATGAACCAAACCGCAGTTTGATGGTAAATGGCGTTTTCCGAACCACTTTCGCCTTCCCCTCTTTGAGCAACCACCTCGCCTTGGCCGGCGACGTCGGCATCAACGGTTTCCCCTCACAATTCAAAACATAGACAAAAACGAACATAAGAAAAATGTCCTCTCTTCTCCTTGCGGAGAGTTGCGCGTATCAACCAACTGTGACCATTGGTTGAATCCGTCCTCCTCTCGACCGGATATGGGAAGGTTTGACGTGACGCGCACCGGAATTCCCTCCCGTTCCTTTTAACACGTTACCGTAGAGCGGCGGACTGAGGCGGCATCCGCCGGTACCTAATTTCTTCCCTATCGGTTCCCTGGATTTCGCCAGGGGGTCTGGTCAACCGAGGCTTGAACCACACCCAAACACCTCGGCCACTCCAAGCGTGGCATCGGGCCTTGGCACGACTCAAGCCTGGCCCTTTAGGGCCGGGTAGTTGACTTGAATATTTTGTTTTCGGGGGGCTGGATAATTTTTGAGGCTGAAGACATTGGGCTGGGGGCTGAAGAAGTTGGGCTGAAAACATTGGGCTGAGAGGCTGAAGATTCGCAAGCTCAGGGCTGAAGGAAATGGGTAAAACCAATCTCAATCCCTCGTTGTCTTTAGCCCGAAGACCTCAGCCCAATGTCTTTAGCCCCCAGCCCCCAGCCCGACTTCTTCAGCCCGATGTCTTCAGCCCTGTTTTTCAATGCCGGTACCCGGCACTGACTCCGCTCAAGCCTGGGGCATAGATCAATCCGTTGAGAAACATTTTGGTTGACGCATGCCAGATGAACCGGAAGTTGGGTTCGGTTGCAAACAGGATCACGTGTCCGCCGCCAACCTGTTCTTCAACCACGTATGCGGTATCCTGGATGAACTGGTCGGTGTTTTTTTCCCAGATGTAGCCTGACAAATACAAATTTTTTCCTTCGAAGGTCAGGACGTTATTTCCGGTGTCGGTCAATTTAAAGAAGTTTCCAGAATTGACCAGCACCGGCAAGACATCCTGATCATACCCAAAGGTCAGGAAGTGATCCCGGTTCACTTTGGCTTTCATAATTGCACCAGGGACTGGAAGCGGTTCTGGCTTCTTCTCTTTTTTTCCGCCTTTTGGTTTTTCGTCGGATTTTTCCTTGTCAGCTTCGGGCTTTTTGTCAGAGTCCTTCTTGTCGGCATCCGGTTTGTTTTTTGATTTTTCAGGTTTTTCAGTGTCTTTGGATTTTGAATCCTCAGTATCGTCAGATTTTGAATCGGTTCTGGCTTCCTCTGGTTTCGAGTCTTCGCCATCCACAATTCGCGCACTGGTCAGGGCCACGTCTTTGTCAGCCGCAAACGCGGAGGCATTTCCCAGACAAATGAGGGTGCCGCCTTCTTCGCACCATGCTTTCAGTTTTTGGATTCCACCTTCGCCAAAGCGTTCTTTGTAGGCATAAGGGCTGCCATCCGCCAGAATCAGCACGTTGAAATCAGCCATGCGAATGCCCTTAAAGACATCAATTGAAATGGGTGTGAACTCAACCCCAAATTCTTTTTCCAGCAAAAACCAGGTCGCGCCATAGGACGTCTGGCTCACGCCTTCGTTGGCGATGATGGCAATTTTTGGAGCTTTTAACGTGAAGACTGATTCCGAACCAATTCCAGTGATGCCAGTGTCGGTGTACGCTGTGTTGATGCTGTCAACGACAACGCCAAGTTCAACTGCCAGCTTTGCAATGCGGGTATGGAGCATTTCAGGATTTCGCTCGACCCGAACAATAAATGCCCCGCCTGGATAGTCTTTCCCGCCGGCTCGTAACGGACGCACCGCCGTGGCTACGCGGTAGCCTTCGCTCAGCAGTGTCAGCGCCAGTTTGTCACCGGCTTCAGTATCAGGTTTAAACACGTAAGCGGTGGTTGCACGAGCAGGCGCTTTGGCTTCAGGGATAATCGGAACGGAACGGCTTCCAGCGGTGGTATTTGGCTTTGAGGCCAGCATCAATTGGGTTGTGTCAACCTTGACGACATAGTCACCTTTGACAGCAGCGGCTTCTTCAAGCCAGTACGCATCAACGCCATAGGCCAGCGGCAAGGACCAGGCCGTTACATCATAGAAATCCTGCTCTTCTTTTGGGGCGCTGGTCCCGCGACGTTCATTGCGTTCGCGCTTTTCCTTCTGGCGTTTGAGAAACTCATCATCTTGCGGCGTGTGTTGTTCCAGGAGCGCTTTGGCAATTCGGGTTTGGGGTTGATTGAGTGTGACGATGTAACTTCCGGCTGGAAATTCACGGTTGCCAGCGGCTGACCCAAAATAATCATGGACTCCTTTGGCGGAAAATGATTCGCCGGCTTGTTGAACTTCAATCCCGTTGCGAAGCAGATTGGCCACCAGTTTGCTGGTCCGGCCAGGATCTTTCCCCGGCAACAACACAAATTGACGGATTTTGCCTTTCGTTCCCTCTTCAATCCCGGTTTTGAAAAACTGGTAGTAATCAAAGAGCCGGGCTTCACGATTGGCGGCAGCCGTTTCAATTGTAGCGAGGCTGGCGGTGACGTGCCGGGCAATCCCATCGCGAAACGTGACGTTGGTGCCGTCATCACGTCGCCAGTTGAGTCCTTTCCACCCGCCGCCATCGGTTTCGTATGTCATTCCGGTTGCGCCGTTTAATGCCGGCCAGCTATCCCAGTACCCTGGATAAAACAGATCAAACACGTCACGGACATAGTAATTCCACCCATATCGGTCAAAGGCCGATGCATTGCCACGTCCGATCACATCCAGCCATTTGTTGGTGGTTTCCTTTGGCAAATTTGGGTTGATGGGCAGTGCGGCTGGCGGGAAAAAGAAATTGGCGGTTTGTCCGTGGTGATCGGCTGAAATCTGTGGATGCCACTCCAGAAACGCTTTCATCGAAGACTGTGATTCGATTTGAGAGCTGGCAATCAGATCACGGTTCAGGTCAAACAGATAGTGGTTGTTGCGTCCATATACGCTCCACGGCTCATCGTGCTCCATTGCAAATGGTTCAGCCCGCCCAATTCCAACCGCGTTGTACCAGGTAGCAAATCGCTCGTGACCATCAGGATTTTGGGCCGGATTGATGAGCACAACCGTGTTTTTCAGGGCTTCAACAATTTTTGGATCCTGGCTCGCAACCAGTTGATACAACGTGTGCATGGCAGCTTCAAACCCGGCTGATTCATTGCCGTGGATGTTATAGCTGAGCCAGACCACAATTGGTGTTTCGGCTGCCAGTTTCCTGGCATCGGCTTCAGACAGTGTCCGTGGGTCAGCCAGTTTGGCGACATTGGCTTTGATCTGGTCGAGACGGGCCATATTCTCGGGAGAACTGATGGCCAGCAGGTACATGGTCCGGCGTTCAGCCGTGCGTTCGCGCTCAATCACCTTCAATCGGTCTGATTTACCGGCATACTCACGCAGCACGCGCTCAAAGCTGGCATAGTTGGTGTGAAATTCACCGGGTTCGTATCCCAGAATTTTTGACGGGCGGGGAAATTCTTCCCGGTAGGGACCCCGCGCATAAAAATCAAAGCTGGCGGGGCTGGTTGCCAGTTGTGGAGTTGGCGTTTGAGCCAGTGCCGGAGCAACAGTTGCTAGACCGGCAAAGAGCGATAAAAAACACGCAGCAAACAGGAAAAGACGTTTCTTCATAGTTTTATTGACGTGAATGAAGCCTGATTGAATTGAGATGTGTGGAGTTGTTTGACCCAATTCCTATGGTACATAACCACGGAATTCTGACAACCAAAATGACAAAATGACAGGAGGACAGGGGACAGGGAGACAGAGAGACAAGGAGACAGGGTGACCGGGTGACCGGGTGACCGGGTGACAAGATGACAGGGAGACAGGGAGACAGGGAGACAGGGAGACGGCCAAGATAACGGTTTGAGGCCCGCAGGGTCGCCGTGGTGCGAAGCCCACGGTTCTTGGCGCCTATGGGTGATAAGGAAAAGGGAGCCCCGAAGATTATCTCCGTTGCTCCCTTGATTGTCTGCTATTTGCCTGGGCCTGTGCAACAAACAGTTCGTGTTGCCTTACTTTTGTCCCCGGCTCTTTTTCTCATTGCTTTGTTTGACAACCGGGGTTTCGGATGAATTCTGAGTGCCGTTTTGTTTTTGCTTTTCGTCGTCTTTGTTAAAGGTTTTGACCTTGCCGCCAGCCGTGGTCAAGGTGGCATCCGGCGTCGTCAGATCAGTTTTCGGCAGGTTAAACATGGCTTCGATTTCCGGTTTGAGTTGCTCGTTTTTGGTGAGCACGACACCATCTTTATTGACGTCATAGTTGGCACCAAAAATTTCAGTCTTCATTCGTGCCAGCAATCCCTTGCGTTCAACCAGGGTTTCCTTGGTTTCAGCCGTTGGACTTGGATCGGGAACTTCCATCCCAAACCGTTCCAGGAATTCAGCCGCTTTATCCCGATATTCGCTATTGGGGAACTCTCGCACCAGACGTGAAAAATACTTGGCGGCTTCGGGGGTGTCTTCCTTCTCAACCAGGGCCGAACCGACCAGGAAGAGCACTTCGTCAACATAGGAAAATTCAGGATATTTTTTCAACATATCCCGGCCACGCGAAACAACCGCATTCCACCCCTGACGGTACTTGAAGTAAAACCGGGTGATGCCCAGTTCGTGCATGCCGAGCTGCTCGCGGACAAATTTCAGTTTGTCTTTGACTTCGGGGTTGAGGTCGGTTTGGGGGTATTCCTTTTGAATCCGTACCAGTTCGCGTTCAGCCGCGCGGGCTTCGGTCCAATCCCGGTTTGGGGCATCAACCTGGCGGATGTGAATATCGGCAATTTTCAAGAGCACATCGTCGGCCAGTTGATGATTTGGGAAAAACTGCAGCCATTCACGATATTCCACTTCAGCCTGAGCCAGATTGGATGAGCCGCCTTCGCGATAAAACGAATCGGCAATCAGGAGCTTGGCTAGAGGCAGAATCGGGCTGTTGTCATAGGTACTGATCATGGTGTTGAGCAGGATGCGGCCTTCTTCATAGCGTCGCTTTTGAATCGCCTTCAGCCCGTCAACGTAAATTTCCCGGTCACGTCCATCGCGTGGGGCTTCACTTTCAACCTTTTTGGCCGCCTTGTCGCCGCAACCAATCGCCTGCAGCGCCAGCAGACCAATGCAGAATCCAATCAATATCCGTTTGAATGCCATAAACTTCCTTTGTGAAAATGTTTGTCGTCTTCGGGGCAGTCGTTTGGTCAAGAGAGCTATATATAATTGTTTTTGAAGTCAATACGTTACAGATGGATAATGTTATTTTTTCTGACGAGTGCGATTGATGCCTGTTGGCTACAAAAACAAACCAGATCGAGCGTACCGGAGGAGTTCACTGGTATTGAGTGAGGGGATGAGTCTGGCCGCGCGATATGTGACCTTTTGGGCCTGAACCGAAAAACGAAGCGCTATGAAATATTTGCAGTGGCAAGCCCTTCGGCTGCGGCCTGCATTGCTTGAACGGCAGCCCCGATGTCCGGAGCCCCAAAAATAGCTGAGCCGGCAACGATCCATTCGGCGCCGTGTTCGACCAGCGACCGGACGTTGTTTGGACCAATACCGCCATCAACTTCGATGCGAACATTCAAATTGCGCTCAGTGATCATTTGACGCAGCCGAGCGATTTTTTGAAGCGAGGTGGGAATAAACTTTTGACCGCCAAATCCCGGATTGACCGTCATGATCAGGATAAAATCAGCATAGGGAAGCACTTCATCCAGCAATGCCAGCGAGGTCCCTGGGTTGATGGCAATGCCTGGCTGGGCACCAAGCTTGCGGATGGCTTCAAGGGTCCGATGCAAATGGGTGACGGCCTCGACGTGGACTGAAATCGAAGTAGATCCAGCCCGGGCAAAGGCGTCAATGTAGCGATCCGCCTCTGAAATCATCAGGTGGGTATCGAGTGGCATATCTGTAACACGGCGAAGGGCTTCGACCACCAGCGGACCAATCGTGATGTTGGGGACATAATGGCCGTCCATCACATCAACGTGGAGGAGCTGGGCGCCAGCCGCTTCAACCATCTGGACTTGTTCGCCGAGCCGGGCAAAATCAGCCGACAAAATCGAAGGAGCAATTTTAATTTCAGGGATCATAACTGGCATACCAAATGGGAAGGCGAAACTGATTTTCGAGAGCGCTCGGTCTGGTTGTGATCTGATGGCAGCCGAAACGCAATAAGAACGCCGCAGAGATCTTCGCTCCACGGAGTCATATCCAGGGACGGTTGAGTTGGAGGGGCAAGTGGGGGTGAATCTGTGGTCCGCGAGGTTTGTTTCACGCGGCTGACATTAATTCGAAGCGTGGTTGACCCGCCTTTGCGGATGATGGCGCCAGGTTTCGGATACTGGCGGAGCACTTTACCGGGTTGTTCCTGGGAATCAAAGACATCAATCACTTCGACCTTCATGCCGACCTGGGCCGCACTTTTCCGAGCCTGATCTTCGTTTTTACCAATCACGTCTGGGACAGCCACTTCTTCACCACGGGAGAAGTAGTAGGTCAGGATCGCACTGGAAATAAAAACAACCGCAAAGATCAAGATCATCAACAGTCGTCGCAGAATAATCCAAAGTGTTTTTGCAAAACCCATGTTTTCTCGGGCGATATGTGCCGAACCCTGTGTGGATCCACACACGGCCAGCCCAATCGTGAATCAGAAAAAGGATGTTCGGGTTTTCAGTCATGCCGCGCATCGAAAGCCACCTGATGAGGTGGTGATGACGTTGCAGTGTGGTAAATCCCATGTCAGCCGAAAATTAGTTTTTCCCAGATGGGGGAGCAAGTGTACACGGTTCCAAACGGGCTTTCAACGTGCACTGTCAAGACCTTTCTTGACGCTTTCCAGGGAAACTGCGATACTCGCGCTTCTTTTTCCTTCCCTCATCTGAGTTTATGCACACTTTTTGGCGACTTGTGCGGTATGTCCGGCCCTATGTCGGCATCCTGCTTCTGGCAGTAATTTTGACAGCGTGCGTTGGTCTTTTTGAAGCGGCCCGAACCGCCTTGATCAAGCCAATTCTCGATGGACTGACCGCCTCTTCACCGGCTGCGGTCGGAGCTTCTCTGCCAGCTTCAATTGGAAATACGGCCCCCAACTCTTCCCCTTCCCTTCTTTTGATTGATCGCTGGCTTCCCCAGGGAACTGCTTTCTGGTATTCGATTTTGGGATTGATGGTCAGTTTTACTTTTTTGCGTGGGGTCAGCCAGTTTTTTTCGAATTATTTGCTGACGACTATCGGCCAAAAGGTCATCGTTCATCTGCGCCAGGATCTGTTTGCGCATTTATTGGCCCAGTCGAACAGTTTTTTCCACCAGCATCGGACCTCTGATTTGACGGCCCACATCATCAGCGACGTTGAAAAAACACAACTGGCGGTTTCACTGTATCTGGCGGATGCCCTTCGGGAAGGCTTCACCCTGATTTGTCTCTTGATTTTGGCCTTTGTGTTGAGCTGGAAACTGACGCTGGTTTCGCTGGCCGTTGTTCCCTTTGTCGCCACGCTCACGGCCCGGTTTGGCAAACGCCTTCGGATGACGAGCCATGCCACCCAGGAAGGTGTTCAGGAAGTCCTCGGGGTTGCCCAGGAAACCCTTTCCCATCAACAGATTGTAAAAGCTTTTGGTGCCGAAAAATTCGAAGAGCAACGATTCCTTGTGGTTTCCGAGCGGTTGCGCCGATCCAACCTCCGAACTGCGCGGGCGCTCTTTTTGCCGTCTCCGATCATGGATTTAATGGGGGTCGGCATTGGGGCCGTGGTGATTTACTACACCCAGTATCTGATTGCGACCGGGCAAATTACGATTGGAGGTGTGACGGCGACGCTGGCGGCACTGTTTCAGTTGTATGATCCGGTCCGCAAACTCAGCCAGACGCACAATGCCTACAGCCAGGTGGCGGCGGCGGCGGCCAGGGTCTTTCGGCTGCTTGATCAACATACAGAAATCCAGGATTTGCCAGATGCGGTTGAGTTGCCTTCTTTTTCCAGCCGAATTGAGTTCTCAGACGTCACCTTTACCTATCCAGGCACATCAACCCCAGCCCTTGATCGGGTGAATCTGGTGATTGAAAAAGGACAAATGGTGGCACTGGTCGGGAGAACCGGTTCCGGGAAAAGCACATTGCTCAACCTGTTGCTCCGGTTTTATGACTGTGATTCCGGGGTTGTTTTAATTGATGGCGTGGATGTGAGAGCGGCAAAACTGGCTTCATTGCGAGCTCAAATGGCCATGGTGTCACAGGAAAGCATCCTGTTTCAGGAAAGCTTCCAATATAATATTGCTTATGGCGCCAAGGAAATTGATCCAAAAGCAGTTGAGGAAGCCGCTAAAGCCGCGTATGCTCAAGAGTTTATTGAAGAACGTGGTGGATACAGGGTGAATGTCGGTGAGTCAGGCAAGGAAATCTCAGGCGGCCAACGTCAGCGCATTGCCATTGCCCGGGCGCTTTATAAAAATGCGCCGATTTTATTGCTCGACGAAGCGACTTCCCACCTGGATACCGAATCGGAACGGATTGTTCAACAGGCATTGACCAATTTGACTCGTGAACGGACCACACTGGTGATTGCCCATCGCCTCTCGACCATTCAACAAGCCGATAAAATTGTAGTTCTCAACGCCGGTCAGATTGTCGAGACTGGCACCCACGATCAACTCCTGGCTGCCAACGGGTTGTATCGCCGACTGTACGACCTTCAGTTTGCTGATGAGTCAGTCGTTGATAAGTCAGTAGTCAGTAGTTGATGAGTCAGTAGTCAGTAGATAAAACCCGGATCGTTGAATCCGTCGAATTCTTGAAAAGAATTGTTTATAACTGACTCAAATAGAATCAAATACACTTGACATGAATTCCAAAACCCCAACACTCAGTTACTGACTACTGACTACTGACTACTGACTACTGACTACTGACTACTGACTACTGACTACTGACTACTGACTACTGACTACTGACTACTGACTACTGACTACTGACTACTGACTACTGACTACTGTACTGACTACTGACTACTGACTACTGACTACTGACTCCCAACTGGAATAAAAACCCATGAAAAGCATGACAGGCTTTGGCACCGCAAAATGCGAAATGCAAGATTTTACCATCAATGTTGATGTGCGAACGGTCAACAGCCGGTTTCTCGATGTTGTGATGCGGCTTCCGGTCGAGTTTTCAGGTCAGGACAACCGGGTGAAAAAACAAGTCCAATCGGTTCTCAAGCGTGGTCGAGTCGAGGTCTCTGTTGTCGTTCAGCCAAATCGTGAAGTGAGTTATGATGTGAATCTTCCGTTGGTGCGTGGCTATGTTGCGGCTTTGCGCCAGGCTCAGGAAGCCACCAGTGTTGATGGCATGCTTGATTTGAGTTTGATTGCCCGATTGCCTGGAGCCATTCAATCAGCCGCACTTGGACCTGACCTGGTTGAGCAGCTTGCCACGGGGTTGACCACGGCGCTTGGGCAGGCACTGGAGAATTTGGAACAAATGCGCATGGCCGAAGGCGCCGAACTCGTTGCGGAATTGACACTTCGGTTAGAGCACATTGGCCGCCGGGTAACTGAAGTCGAGGCCATGGTACCGCAAGTGGTTGAGGCGTATCAGCAAAAACTTGAACGCCGCATCACGGATCTGATCCGCGATAAAGGCGAAATTGACCCGGCTCGACTGGCCCAGGAAGCAGCTTTTTTGGCGGATCGTAGCGATGTCACTGAAGAAATTGCCCGGCTCAAAAGTCACCTGACCCAGTTTGGCCAGCTTCTTGGGGCTCAGGGCGAACTTGGAAAACAGATGGATTTTCTCACCCAGGAAATGAATCGCGAGGCAAATACCATTCTTTCAAAGTCCGGCGACGTCCCGATTACTCAGGCGGCGTTAGCTATCAAGATGGAAGTCGAGAAAATTAAGGAACAGGTGCAAAATGTCGAATGAGGCCGATGTTCGAAAAACGCTTACCCGGCGTGGCGGATTGATTGTGATTTCGGCACCGTCCGGAGCTGGGAAAACAACCTTGCTGGCTCGATTGTTAAAATCGGTTGATAACCTGGGCTATTCTGTTTCTTACACTACACGCGCACCACGTCCTGGGGAACAGCACGGGAAAGACTACTTTTTTGTTTCCGTGGATGAATTTTTGCGAATGCGCGAGCGCGGAGAATTTCTGGAATCAGCCCATGTCCATGGGAATTTTTATGGTACCAGTCGGCGGGTGATCGAGGACGAACTGGCTCGTGGACGAGATATTGTCCTGGATATTGATGTGCAGGGCGCCTCGCTCATCAGTCAGGTCATGCCCCATTCGGCGCAGGTGTTTATTATGCCGCCTGGCTTTGACGTCCTGGCGCAACGGTTGCGGTCACGTGGGCTGGATAAACCTGAAGACATTGAACAACGCTTGCGCAATGCTCGCGACGAAGTTATACGTTTTCGGGAATTTCACTACGTGATTATCAATGATGATTTAGAAGCTGCTACACAGTATTTGATTTCAATTGTTCATTCTGAACGCGTCCGGTGGCGACGTTCAGAGCATATCTTGAGAAACCTGGTTTCCACCTTTGAAGGAGTAGTAAAACGATGACTGACAAAGACAAAAAATCGCTGCATTACGCTGACAGCAAATACCGCCTGATTTTGATTGCTGCCCGGCGCAGCAAGCAAATTCAGAAAGGCGATTCTCCCCGACTGGTTTCTAACTCACACAAACCGACCCGGGTTGCACTCGAAGAAGTCCATAAGGGAATGATCCCGTTTGAAATCCTTCCGCCGCGAAAGGCGAAAGAAGTCGAAGTCGAATTTTAGTTTTGATGAAAGACAATGGCGTGAGGCACTTTGCTCACGCCATTGTTGTTGAAGGTTCAGAACGTTGACTGTGTCATGGCGGTTGTGAGGGCTGAATGATGCTGCTTCTACTGGCTTTTGTGTTGGAGACGAATCAGAAGAGCCGATGAGTCAGTACCGCCCGCGTCAGTGGGTGGGCCTCATTGATTCCAAAATCCACCCGCTCACGCGGGTGGTACTGACAAATCCTTATTTGTACCCTTGACCTGGCGAAATTATTTATGAGCAAACCTGCAACTGTCCGTCCCCGCCCCATTGATCGTGTGCGAAAAGCGATCATTGCCCAGTATCCGCTGTTGTATTTGCTGAGTTGGGAAGAAGATCGTGTCGAGCGGATGATTCAATCAATCGCCCGAGGGTTTAACCCGCCGCTCAATGTCTATATCTGGACCATTTCACAGGGGCTCCGGCATGGAGAAGACTTGATTCCCGGCACAATGGAGGCCCGTGGCGTACTGGAATTTATCATTAAGACCCAGGAACGCGGCTTTTTTCTGCTCAAGGATTTTCATCGTGAAGTCGAAAATAACCCATTGATTATCCGTGAGTTGCGCGATGCCTATTATGCCCTGAAAGAAAAGGGCAAATTTTTGTGCATTGTTTCGCCAATCTTGAGCATCCCTGACGAACTCAAAAAGGAAATCTATCTTGTCGAAGTTCTCTTGCCGGCGGAAGATGAAATCGGTCCCCTGGTTGACTATCTCACCACCCGGTATTTCAAGACGACTATCGCGGATGAAGCCCTGAAGCGCAATCTCATCAATGGGTTAAAAGGATTGACATTTAGCGAGATCCAGCACGTCCTCAGTGGAATCTTTTATGGAAAACAGGTTTTTTCCGAAGAAGTGATCAATCAGGTGCTGGTCGAAAAAGAACAGATCACCAAAAAAGACGGCTTGTTGGAATTTATCTATCCCCGGTTTAAGGCCGAAGATTTAGGCGGATATCATTCGCTCAAAAACTGGCTGGCCAGACGCGCCAATCTGTTTTCAAAAGAAGCTGAACAGGCCAGTGTCTCAAAGCCCAAGGGATTGCTGATGATGGGAATTTCCGGATGTGGAAAGAGCCTGGCGGTCAAAGTCATTTCCTCAATGTGGAACCTGCCACTCTTTCGGCTTGATATGAGCAATATCTTTTCAGGCGTTGGGTACGGGGCACCGGAAAACGCGTTTCGGCGCGCCCTGGCTTCGGTCGAAGCCCTCTCCCCTTGCGTCTTATGGATTGATGAAATTGAGACCGGCATCGTCGGCATCAAGGAAGGCGCCCAGGGAGGGCCGTCAACTCGCATTTTTGCCACGTTCCTGACCTGGATGCAGGAAAAAGACGAACAGGTTTTTGTGGCCGCCACAGCCAACCGGATTGACTTGCTCCCGGCGGAATTCATCCGCAAAGGGCGATTTGACCAGGTCTTTTTCCTGGATTTGCCTAACGAAGAAGAACGCAAACAGATTTTCACGATTCACCTGCTCCGCAAAGGGTGCAATATGATGGGGTTTGATCTGGTGACGCTCTCAAAAACCTCAGAAGGCTGGAACGGTGCTGAAATCGAGCAAGCCGTGGAAGTTGCCTCCATTGAAGCATTTAACCAGAAAGTACCGTTAAGCATGACTCATTTGATTAAGACCCTGAGTCAGACCATTCCGCTTTCACGCACCATGACCGAACAAATCAAGCACATCCGAAGCTGGGCGCTCGCTCGGGCGATCAATGCTTCCTAGCGAAGTAGCGAAGTAGCGAAGTAGCGAAGTAGCGAGTAGTCAATCCAAAAATCAGCGATTGGCAAGTTCTAAATAACCCAAACACACCTGAGTGATCAGAGATATTTCGAGAACCCGGAACCCGGAAAAATATCTTGACTGATTCTTAATTTAGACTTAATCTAAGTTCGCTATGAAGCGACTCTCACATCAATCAGTCGAAAATCTGGTTCGGACCAAAGGGTTGAAGATGACACCCCAACGGCAGGTGATTGTGGAATTCCTGCAGTCGGTGGATCATCACCCGACGGCGGAAGAGGTTTTTCGGGCGGTGAATGAACGCTTTCCGATGACCTCGCGAGCAACGGTCTACAACACACTTAACTGGTTGAAAGAAGCTCATCTGGTGGCTGAACTTTTTGAAAACGGGATTGCCCGGTTTGACCCAAATTTAATGCCACACCACCATTTCATCTGCCGTCAGTGCGGTAAAGTTGAAGATATTGATTGGGAGGTCGTGGCACCAGTGGTGCAGGCGGTGCTCCCTGGCAACCAAAAAGTTGAGACCTTTGAACTGACTCTTCGCGGTTTGTGCGCTCATTGTGTCCAACCGTAGTATTTTTTTGTAAATGGACTTAGATAGAGTCTAAAAAAAGAATTTTTCCAAATTTCCCGGAGTTGATTTATGTTTACATTGCAGCACATTGACCATATTGCTTTCACCGTCAAAGATCTTGAAGTTTCTGCCCGCTGGTATCAGGATGTCCTGGGTCTTGAGCGCCACCAACCCAGCAGCGAACCCTACCCGATTGATATGATTTCTGGAAATACCGCGATTGCCCTGTTTCCGGCCAAAGCTGACCAGCAAGTCACCCGCCCCACCTGGCACGTTGCTTTTCGTGCGGATCGAGCCAATTATGACCGGGCTCAGGTGGTTCTCAAGGAACGCGGCATTCCGTTTGACATTCAAGATCACGGCTATAGCGTGTCACTCTATTTGACTGACCCGGATGGCCATGTGGTTGAAATCACAACGTATGAAGTTTAATGCGAAGACGGTGGCTGAAGGCTTGGGGCGGAAGAAAGTGGGCGGAAGACATCGGGCGGAAGATATTGGGGATTGGAACCCACAGCCCATTTTCTTCAGCCCCCAGCCCTGAGCCCGAGGTTTTCAGCCCTGAGCCCGAAGTTTTCAGCCCTGAGTCCTAAAAGAAGAGGTGAAACAATGACTGACATCGGATTGACTCATATTGCACTCCCCGTGACGGACGTTGAGGCCAGCATCGCTTTTTATACCCGATATGCGAATATGCAGGTGGTTCACCGCCGGCATGACACGAGCACCAATACCACTGTGGTCTGGTTAAGCGACCGAACGCGCCCGTTTGCCATTGTTTTGATTGGTGTTCCTCTGGTCACAGTTCGCCTGTCGCCTTTCGCCCATCTGGGAGTGGGGTGTGCTTCGCGTGAAGAAGTTGACCGATTGTGCGCCCAGGCTCGCGCCGAAGGATGTTTGATTTCCGGTCCTGCGGATGCCGGCGTACCGGTTGGATACTGGGCTTTTCTTCGGGACCCGGATGGACATACACTGGAACTCGCTTTCGGTCAGGAAGTCGGTCTGACCGTCGAATCAGTTCCATCATAGAGCAATTATGAATTATGAATTATGAATTATGAAATGGCTAACTCTCTGTGATTCAATTAGATACCACGTTCATAATTCATAACTGGCATTGTTTTGATATTTTTTTCAAAAGGAGATGATGATGTTGATTCAGAAGTTTGGTGAGTTGGATGGATATGGAGTTGGACTTGGTGAAAACGAACGGACTCGATTGATTGAAGTCCTCAATCGAAATATTGCCAACGCCGCCTTGCTGGCAACCAAGTACAAAAAATATCACTGGACGGTTTCCGGTGCTCTGTTTCGTGAGCTTCACTTGCTCTTTGACGACCATGCCACGAACGTGAATGAAACTATTGATGAGCAGGCTGAACGGGTGATGACCCTGGGTGGTGTCCCGATTGGAAGCCAGGAAGAACACCTCAAATTTGGCACGCTCAAATCAGCGGAGCCGGGAATTCTCACTCCAGACACGATGCTTGAAGATTTGCTCCACGATCACCACAAAGTGATTTTGGAGCTCCGGGCCGACATTGAAACGGCGACCGGATGTGGCGATCCTGGAACGGCTGATCTCTTTACCCGGATTGTTCAGGTTCACGAAAAAGACGCGTGGTTTATTGCCGAGCATCGCAAGCGGGATCGGTGATTATTGGGTCAGTAGTTGATAAGTCAGTCGTCAGTAGTTGATAAGTCAGTAGTCAGTCGTCAGTAGATAAAACCCGGATCGTTGAATCCGTCGAATTCTTGAAAAGAATTGTTCCTAACTGATTCAAATAGAACAAAATCCACTTGACAGAGAATTCAAAATCCCAACACTCGACTACTGACTACTGACTACTGACTACTGACTACTGACTACTGACTACTGACTACTGACTACTGACTACTGACTACTGACTACTGACTACTGACTACTGACTACTGACTACTGACTACTGACTACTGACTACTGACTACTGACTACTGACTACTGACTACTGACTACTGACTACTGACTACTGACTACTGACTACTGACTACTGACTACTGACAAAAGAATTTCCGCAATTGACCGGCGGTTCAGCGCATTGGCTGTGCCGCCGGTTGTGTTTTGGAGAAAGGCCAAATTGGCCCGGACGAGATGCTCGTTGATATCGGTCATTGGAATCACGTCAGATTCGGTGAGCGATTCAAGCCTGTCTTCGGCTTCAGTGAAGTTGAGTGGGCAAACATCAAGCAAGGCTTCATCCGTTTCTTCATCCACGTAGAGCAGTGGAAACCCGTGCGTGCGACAAATCACGGGACGCGCCGGGTATACCGCGCAATCGCCATCAACTAATGCTGGACAGGGGATGGAGCTTGCCGGGTCAGGCGGGAACTCAGTATCAGGTGCGATAGTTTCAGCTTTAAATCGGGCTTCGCGATCAAGCGTGGCGCGTGCCTGGTGAGATAGCTTTTGGCGGACTGATTCTGGAAGGATTTTGAGAAATTGACGCAGGTTTTCTGCCTCGACTTCAAAAACTGATAGATGTTGCTGACAACACCCGGTACACCCTCGGTGGCAGGTGATTTCAGTTGGAAACTGGCTGGTCAAATCAAATGTGGTTTGGGTAATCCAATTCAAGAGGGCTTGATACTGGGCCAGGGCTGTAGTGGTTGACATTATGACCTCTAAGAAAAAAGAAGCGGCGTATGAGAACTGGGACAGCTCTATTTTCAGCCGAAGCGCCCGGTTTCTTCAATTCCAAATCGCATGTTCAGGCGTGCAATGGTATAAATTGAGCCTCACGGCGACATCAATGTTCCCTCAACGCTTACTGTTGCTTCCATTCCCCTTTTGATTTTCACCGACGAGGTTTTTGTGGCGACTTCAACTTCAACCCTGCGTGTGGCACTCATTGGGACCGGGCGTGTGGGACGCATCCGGGCCCGCGAACTCAACCTGCGCAATGATGTTCGATTGGTTGCGGTGGCGTCACATTCTTTGACTCGGGCTCAGGAACTGGCGGCACCGTATCAGGCTGAAGCCACGACCGACTGGGAAACACTGGTCAAACGACCCGATGTTGATGTGGTGATGGTATGTACCTTAAATCAACAGCATGCGCCCATTTGTGAAGCGGCACTCCATGCCCGCAAACATACTTCGGTGGATTATCCGGCTGCCCTCTCGCTGGCTGAAACTCAGCGTCTGATTGATCTGGCCAGAGGTCAATCCATTGTGTTCCACGTGGAACATATTGAACTGCTCGCCCCCTGGTTTCAAGCACTGGTCAATAACCTGTCGAAAGTTGGTCAACCGCTGGCTGTATTATGGGGCGATTTGAGTGCCCGAAAACCATCATTGGAGGATTGGACTTTTAATATCAATTCCGGTTTTTCCTTGTTTGCTGGGGCTTCGGTGCTCAGCCGGTTGATCCGACTGGCTGGACCCGCCCAGTGGATTGATGCTTCTGAGACCCTGGTTGGCACCACCGATGACGGCTTCTTCCAAAGCCGCTTTACCACGGCGCACATTGGCTTTGCCAATGGTGTGATTGGTCAAATTGCGGATGCCGCCGGACTCGCCGTGACTGGTGTTTCACATGCGCTGACCATCATTGGAACTCAAGGAATGCTGGTTGCCAAGAATCGCCAGCAGGTCAAACTGGCCATCGGTACTGAAGTAATTGATATTCTCCCCATGGCCCATCACCTGAGCCACTTTGCCCAGGATGTGACCTCCTTTGTCGAAGCCATTCGATTGGGAAAACCGACCTATGTCTCGCTTGATCATGTGCTCCAGGTTATGCAACTGGCCGATGCTGCCGAACGATCTTGCCGCGAAGGCCGACGCGTTGTGCTCAATTGAATGAAAAATGAAGCATATCTTTAGTGGTTAGTGGTTAGAAATCAATCCTTTTCAGAAAGACATGAGAATCAAGAGCCAATCATTTGTGCAAGTTACCCAAATTTCGCCCCAATAGCACTGCCTTGCCAAAAGACCAGTGCCGACCAGATCGGGATACGACTCGCAAAGGGGAATCTTGTTGGGCCTTGAGCAAACTGAAAATTCACCAAAATCTCCTTATCACTCCGACAAAACCGACTTTCACCCTTTCTTTTATATCCTTTATGCCCTTTGGTTTCAGGCTCAATAACCAAACCTGGGCAAACAGTCAGTGTTTTGGGCGAAATTTGGAAAATGAAGCATGGAAATCACTGGTTGCTTCAACCCAAAACCTTCAGCCCCGAGCCTGCGAGTTTTCAGCCCGAAGACTTCAGCCCCGAGCCTGCGAGACTTCAGCCCCAAATTCCTATGTCCCTATCCCAAACTGCTTTACAAGACACGATTGTGGCGATTTCAACGCCTCCTGGACGCGGTGCCATTGGCATGGTTCGCTTGAGTGGCCTGCAGGCGCTCTCTATTGCGAAACAGCTTTTTCACAGCCGGAGCGTCCTTGATGAAGTTCCCTTCCGGGCAGTGCGCGGTGATTTGTTGGATCTGGATTCCAGTGCGCCCATTGATGATGGGCTGGCGATTTATTTCCCTCGTCCACGCTCGTTTACTGGCGAAGACGTGATTGAATTTCACTGCCACGGGGCACCGATTGTGCTCCAGCGAGTGGTGCAGATGGCGATTCGAAGCGGCGCCCGGACGGCGCTTCCGGGCGAATTTACCATGCGTGCGTTCCTCAATGGCCGCATCAATTTGACTCAGGCGGAAGGCATCCGTGATCTCATCAATGCTCAGACCGCCTATCAGGCCCAACTGGCGGTTCGGCAAACGCGCGGCGAACTCTCGCTCAAACTTCAGCCTGCCAAGGAATCGCTGCTCTCGATGATTGTGCATATGGAATCGTCGGTTGAGTTTGTCGAAGAAAACCTTGATACCCATACCCGAAACCACATCATTGACCAGTTGACCAAACTTGAAACTGAACTTGGGGCACTGGTTGCGACCTACAAAGCTGGTCACCTGGTCCGACAGGGCGTCAGTCTCGCCATTATTGGCCGTCCAAATGTCGGCAAATCAAGTCTGTTTAATGCCCTGCTTGATTCAGACCGGGCGATTGTCACCGACTTGCCGGGAACAACCCGCGACACATTAACCGAAAGCCTTGCCATTTCAGGTATCCCGGTCAGGCTGGTGGATACGGCGGGCATTCGTGCCACAACGGATGTGGTTGAAAAGATCGGTGTCGAACGCAGTTATGCCGCCCTCAACGAAGCCGATGTCGTGGTCCTGGTGGTTGATGTGGCGACTGGCATTCAGCCTGAAGATGAAAACTTGATGCAGTTGCTCAGTGATCGGCACGCGGTGGTTGTCCTCAATAAAACCGATTTGCCGCACCAGGCGGATGAATTTATTTCGGCGATTGAACGGCAGCATCTGGACGTGCCAATCGTTTCCGTTTCAGCCAAAACCAGATCTGGATTGCACGAACTCCGCGAAGCCATCTGGCAGGTCTGTAGTGGTGCTTCGCTTGATAGCCAGCCGGATATGCTCATCACTGATGCCCGACACGCTGAAAAACTCAATGAAACGCTTGAATCACTCAGCGCTGCCCGTGAAGCCTTGATTGAAGGATATTCAGAAGAAGTGCCACTGGCGGGAATGCACCGCGCCCTTGGTGCCCTGGGGGAAATCACAGGTGAAGTCACCGTCGAGCAGATTTTCGACCGGATTTTTGCAACGTTTTGTATTGGAAAATAGGTTTTAATAAGGTTTTAAATTGACATATTATCTGTGAACTAGCTAAATTTAGCTTAATGTGTAAATTTAGCTATTTGGCTTATTGGATATAAATCTAAACAATGCTCAGTACCTGAGTAACTTTTTCAGGAAGAATAAATCTCTTCAAAGGCTAACTCTATGAAAAATATGATGTTCCAAAACCCATTCCGACCAGGAGCCGGTCACCCGCCACCCTATCTTGCCGGGCGAGATCAAGAGACAAAAGAATTTCACAAATTATTGCGGCAAACCGTCATTCTTGAAAATTTAATCTTGACTGGGCTTCGAGGAGTTGGGAAAACAGTGCTGTTGGATACCTTCAAGCCGATTGCTATTCAAGAAGGGTGGAAGTGGTCAAGTACTGATTTTTCTGAATCAGCCAGCGTTAATGAGGAAAACTTAGCGATTCGGTTACTGACGGATCTGGCGGTCATTTCATCAAGCATTGAGATTTCACAAAAAGAAATTCAACAGATTGGGTTTACTGCTACCGCGAAAGTTGTCCGACAAACCTTGAATTTTGAAATTTTGCAGTACTTGTATAAACAAACTCCTGGATTAGTTTCTGACAAGCTTAAATTTGTACTTGAGTTTGTTTGGAAACATCTGCAGAACACACCTTGTCGTGGAATCATTATTGCCTATGATGAGGCCCAAAATCTCAGTGATCAATCCGCAAAAGAACAGTACCCATTGTCCATGTTGCTTGATGTCTTTCAATCAATACAAAAGAAGGGTATTCCCTTGATGCTGGTTTTAACCGGGCTTCCAACACTGTTTCCAAAACTGGTTGAAGCCCGGACGTTTGCTGAACGGATGTTTCGCATTGTGACCTTGACCCGGTTGAATGAATCAGCAAGCCGTGAAGCAATTGAGAAGCCAATCAAAGATACAAACTGTCCGGTTACCTTTACGGCTGAATCAGTCAACAGCATTGTTGATCTGTCAAACGGCTATCCTTATTTTATTCAATTTATTTGTCGCGAAGCCTTTGACGCCTTTATTCAACAAACTGAGAGAGAAAAAACCGGGCAGCTCCCGGTGGATGAAATTCTGAGAAAGCTGGATAGTGACTTTTTCTCAGGTCGTTGGAACCGGGCAACGGATCGCCAGCGCGAATTATTAAGCGTGATCAGTTCCCTAAAGAATTGTGATGAAGAATTTACAGTTCAGGAAATCGTTGATAAATCGAAGAGTAAAAGCGGAAAATCGTTTAGCAGTAGCCACGTGAATCAAATGTTATCCAAGCTGGCTGAAGCTGGTTTAGTGTATAAAAACAGATTTGGGAAGTATTCTTTTGCCGTTCCTTTGCTTGGAAAATTTATTCAGCGACAAGAGAAAACCGCATAACCGGTTTTCAACTCATTGAAACTGCCCAACCATTTCAGAAAAGTGGTTAGCCGTTAAGTTATAAGCCATCACCATCCTCCCATAAAACCCTTAGCGTTAGGTGGATGCACAAAGTCAATGTAGGCATTCTTTACACCTGCGTGAAGTGCTGCTTTTCGGGCCTTGGCATAGTTTTGGCCGACTCCTAGCAACTGATTTCCATCAAGAGCAATATATTTTCCAGCATAGTCGGCATAGTTTGCCTTCAACCATTCCTCTCGTTGTTGGCGTTTTATTGCCCGAACTTCCTGATCTTCATTTGGTAATGAAGGCGAAATGGTTACTTCATGGATAAATTGTGGTTGAACCTTTCGTTGAGATAGCTCTTTGTGCAAATCAACTAAGAATTCAAGTTGTGTTTCAACTGGAAGCGCCCGTAGTTCTGAGATGAGAGGAAAAAGTAATTCTTGTGTTTCAACTGGGAGTTGTTGAACAACTCGTGCACTCAATTCCTGTGTATTCATTGTTTCCTCCTGTTCCTGTTACTTAACTTCAGCCCGAAGTCTTCAGCCCTGAGCTTGCGAATCTTCAGCCCGAAGTCTTCAGCCCTGGTATCAGCCCCAAGCCCTCAGCCCTGATATTAGATTGCCACACCCATTGATGAATTGAAACTGCGGGGCTGACTCAGCGGCATTCGGCAAAGAGGCTTCGCACCGGGCGTTCAATCCTGTATTCTGCTTCCCTTCCTTCAAAATCCCTAAACATCTTGTATCAGCATGGTTTGAGGAGCACGCAAGAGACCTCATTTCTCAGTATTGATGTGGTGAATATGTCAGTTGAATATTGTTTTAACGAAGAATTTGATGTGGTTGTGATTGGGGCCGGGCACGCCGGTTGTGAAGCGGCGCACGCTGCCGCTCAACTTGGCTGCAGCACGGCGCTGATTACTTTGAACCTCGATTTGATTGCCCAGATGTCGTGCAATCCGGCGATTGGCGGCATTGCCAAGGGCCATCTCGTGCGTGAAATGGATGCCCTTGGCGGCCTTATGGGCCAGATTATTGATCGAACAGGGATTCAATTCCGGTTGCTCAATCGCAGTCGCGGGCCAGCGGTTCAGTCGCCACGCGCGCAGGCTGATCGGGGACTCTATCGCACGGAAATGCGCCGCTATCTGGAAACCGTTCCCAATTTGCATCTGCGACAGGGCGAAGTCATTGACATCATGGTCGAGCAGGATCGCATCATCGGTGTCGAGATGTGGGATGGCCGCAAGATTGCCACCAAAGCGCTGGTGGTTTGTACTGGGACGTTTCTCAATGGGTTGATTCACATTGGACCGCGCACCTATTCGGCTGGACGGTCTGGTGAATTACCTTCCATTTTGCTGGCCGCTTCGTTTCACAAGCTGGGGTTGCGCGTGGGACGGTTAAAAACTGGGACGCCGCCCCGTATCAATTCCCGAACGATTGATTTCTCAAATCTTGAAGAACAGCCGGGTGATTCCACGCCGGTTCCGTTCTCGTTCCAGACGCGAAAAGTCGTGCAGCCGCAGTTGTCGTGTTACATCACCTACACGACGCCGGATACCCACCGCATCATTCGGGACAACCTGGACAAGTCGCCGCTCTACAGTGGGCAGATTCAATCCACCGGGCCTCGCTATTGCCCGTCAATTGAAGACAAAGTCGTCAAGTTTGCCGACAAAGACCGGCATCAGATTTTCCTCGAACCCGAAGGCCATCACACCAACGAAGTCTATGTGAACGGGCTTTCAACGAGCCTTCCGATTGATGTTCAGGAAAAAATCGTGCGGTCCATTCCCGGCCTTGAAAAAGCGCAGTTGATCCGGCCTGGATATGCAATTGAGTATGATTTTGTTGATCCGACCGAATTGCGTCCGACGCTCGAAGTCAAACGAGTCCGCGGCTTGTTTCACGCCGGGCAGATCAACGGGACGACTGGTTATGAAGAAGCGGGTTGTCAGGGCTTGATTGCCGGTATGAATGCGGGCCTGATGGCGCTTGGTCGTGAACAAATCACCCTTGATCGCGCCAAAAGTTATGTCGGAGTCTTAATTGATGACCTGATTACCAGCGGCGTGGATGAGCCGTACCGGATGTTCACTTCGCGTTCTGAAGTCCGGCTTCTGCTGCGAATTGACAATACTGATCAGCGATTGACGCCACTTGGACGGCAAGTTGGAATGGTCAACGACGAGCAGTATCAGGCATTTCTGGCCCGGCAAGAGCGAGTTAAAGAATTACACACGTTGCTTGAAAAGACACCACTTTCGCCAACGTCTGAGGTGTACGAGACCTTCCGCCAGACAACCGGAGGGACACAAATCAGGGAAACGACCCGACTGGCAACGCTGGCCCGGCGCCCGGAAGTCACCATCGAGGCCATTGCCGGAGTCCTGCGTCAACTAAGCCATGAAAATTTCATTGAGGAAGAACTTGGCGTGGCGGTCAATGATCTGAAATATGCCGGCTACGTCAAGCACCAGGAAAGTACCGCCCAGAAAATGGCGAAAGCGGCTGAAGTGAAAATCCCAACGGATTTTGTTTTCCGTGGAATCCCAGGACTCTCGCGGGAAATGAGCGAGAAATTTTCACGAGTCCGCCCGGAAACAATTGGCCAGGCGGGACGCATTCCTGGCGTTACTCCGGCGGCAATTGCCATTCTGAGCATGCACCTCGAAATTCACCGCCGGGGATGAAAAACCAGGACTGAGGGCTGAGGGCTTGGGGCGACTGAAGGGATGAGGGATGAAGGATGAGGGATGAAATAAAACCAGTTCTTCAGCCCAAGTTCTTCAGCCCAAGTTCTTCAGCCCGTCTTCTTTAGCTCGTCTTCTTTAGCCCCAAGCCTATGTCTTCCCTTCTGACCTCCCTTCGCCCATTGCTTTCCCAAAACAAGATTGATCTTTCTGAACTGCAGCTTGAGCAGTTGGCTGGGCATTTTGAAGTGCTTTGTCACTGGAATCAGCGCATGAGTCTGACGACGATTACTAACCCCGAGGCCGCCGCCCGGTTGCACTATCTGGACGCGCTCGCTGCCGCACCTTATCTGGAGGCACTCAACAACGAAGTGGAGGTATGGGTTGATGTCGGCTCGGGTGGTGGATTCCCAGGTGTGCCGCTCTCAATAATGTTCCACGTGGAACATTTTTGGTTGACCGATAGTCAGCACAAGAAAGCCCTGTTCCTCAACGAAGTTGTTCAAAACCTGGGGCTCGAATCACGCGTGAAGGTTTTTGAAGGTCGCGTTGAAGCCGGACAACTGGCAGGACTCTTCGGAACAGAAAAAATCCCGCGCTGGGGAATCCTCGCGCGGGCAATTGAGAAACTGGACAAACAATTGCCGAAACTTTTGAAACTGCCTGGACTGCACGCGGCTTTGGTGTGGGTTGGTGGAGACACGGCTCAGACATCGAGTCAGAACCCACCGCGTGGCTGGACAGTTGAAACAGCGAAATTGCCTTCAGGCGATCAACGCTATCTGTTGATGCTCAGAAGGAACCCTTAGCGAAGAATCGTTCGCCAGATGATTTTCCCATCGCGGTTAACGTAGCTAAGCTCTTTCGGCTCAAACGCGATTTTCACAGAGGCTAACTCGCCGCGGAATGGTTCCGCTTTGCCAAACCTGGCGGGAATGACCACGTTTCCAGTTGAATCAATGTACCCATACTTTGCATCTGGTGTTACACCATTTCCAAGAAACACAGCCGCCCTCCCGCTTGAGAAGGAATCAGCCGTTTGAAATTGGAAGGGAACCACCACCTTTCCCTCGGCATCAATAAACCCCCATTTGCCATTTTTTCGAACAGCAGCCAGTCCTTCCGAGAAATTACTGGCATCTTCAAACTCGGCTGGAATAACGAGTTTTCCTTGCCGGTCACAAAAGCCATAACTTTCTGCTTCATCTTGTGCGATGACCAGGATTTTGGCTCGTCCATTGTGAAAACTGGAGGCTGATATCAATTGCGGCGGAATCTGCCAGTCTCCACTGGGAGTGATAAACCCATATTTCCCATCCTTAAAAACCAGTGACAACCCTTCTGAAAAATCATAGGCTATTTCAAACTCGGGCTGAATGACGACTTGACCTTGCAAATTGATAAAGCCCCACTTGTTGTCAATCTGAACGGCGGCCAATCCCTCCTGAAATCCATTTACTGATTGAAACTGCAAGCAATCAATGACCTTCTCTCCGTGACGATTGATGAATGCGATGGGTGGGCGTGGAATTAGTACTCCAAACCTTTTTATTTCGTCAAAGACCACTTTTGCCAGTCCATTATGAAACTCACCAGCGGCATCGAATCTTGGTTGAATGACTAGGGTTCCAGTTTCATTGATGTACCCCCACTTTCCATTCATCTTGACGCCAGCAAGTCCTTCAGAAAACGGAGTAACTTCCTCTAGTGTAGGTGGAATGACTTTAGCGCCATTTGCATTTATAAATCCCCACCCGCGACGGTGAATGTAAACTGGGTAAAGTTGTGGGTTTCCAATGATGACTGGAAGTTGATTCGATTGAGGTTTAGCCGTTTTTGATGGGATAAAAAGTGTCACAACCGCCAGCGGCAACAGCATCAGAACCAGATTTGCCAGAATTAGATTTTTGTTTTTCGAAAACCAGGTTGCCAGATATGGTTGACTGGTCATGAGATAAACCTCCCCTCACAGGCGATACCTTGTTGAAGGCTGCTCTCTATTCAAACAAAAAAAGAGGAGCACCGCAAGGCGACTCCTCTTCAGAGATTTGGGCCGAATGCATTTTGAGGTTACTGGCTACTGACTACTGACTACTAACTGATTTGATTCCCTTAAAATTCACCCGAACCGCAAGCTGAAAGGCACGTGGACCGCCTGTTCCAAACACACCGCCCGCCGTTTGAATCGGTGTTCCAAACCGTGATGACCGCAAAAACCCAGGATTATTTGGATCCTGGCTGTCGCGAATCAACGTGTTTTGGAAGCCGGAATAATTCACGTTGGTCACGCCACGAATGTTGGTCACATTAAACAGATTAAACACTTCGGCGATGCCCTGCACTTTGAGCCGGTCGCCGATGGTAAACGTTTTGGTCAGTCGCAGGTCAAATGACTGGAAGCTATCGCCAAATCTCAGGTTGTCATTGACGAGCGGGAGCAATCCAACCCCGGCGATTCCGCTTCCGGCGTTGATTTGGGTGATGAATTCATTGAGATCTGCCCCCGTCTTGAATTGTCGCCCGGCGGCATTGCGCTGGATGTATGGAATCCGGGTTGTACCATTGGGCAACACGATGTCAAACGGGACACCCGACGTGGTTGTGTAAATCGGTGAAAGCTGAAACCCCAGCGGCAGGTCAAATCAATTTGTCGGCGTTCCCGCAGGTGCGACTCGACTTTGCTCCAGATCGAAGGTGGAGACGAACTGGATGGAGCTTCCCTGGCTTAGCACAAGTTTCTGATCAGAACAATCAGGAACTCGAATCCGCTTAGATAAATATTTCCTGGGAGCGCCGGCATCCTGCCGGCAACTGATTGGACATCAATCACGTTGTGCCGGCAGGATGCCGGCGCTCCCAGGGTGACCATGTTCCACGTGGAACATTTTATTCGCAAAAAGACGGTTCCTGTCACCTGAGCCTTTTCTGGGATGGGGCACTGTGGTAGATTCGCTCCTTCCCTCACAAACGCATCTACACGTCACAACCAAATCTTGAATTCACGAACGAACCTGGGGGTCGCATGGGGAAAATTATTGCAATTGCTAACCAAAAGGGCGGAGTGGGAAAAACCACCACCGCGATTAACCTTTCGGCGAGCCTGGCTGTCGGCGAGGTGAAAACACTGGTGGTTGATCTGGATCCTCAGGCAAATTCAACCAGCGGTCTTGGCATTCAGCGCGGGTCTTTTCGTCGCAGCCTCTATAACGTGGTCATTCTGGGTGACATGATGACCAATGTGATTTTGCCGACTGAAATCGAATCGCTCCAGATCGGACCGGCGGATCGAAATCTGGCTGGCGCCGAGGTTGAACTGGTTGACATTGCCCAACGTGAATATGTGCTTAAAAAAGCCCTCGAACCACTTCGCGAACGCTATGACTACATTATTATTGATTGTCCACCAAGCCTGGGACTTCTGACCGTCAATGCGTTGAGTGCCGCTGATTCAGTGCTGGTGCCGATTCAGTGCGAATATTTTGCCCTCGAAGGGGTTTCCGAATTGCTCGACACCCTGGTGCGCATCCGTCGCAGTTATAACCCGACCCTCGCGGTTGAAGGGTTTTTGTTGACGATGTTTGACGAGCGGACTAACCTCTCGACCCAGGTAATGAATGACCTGCGCGATTTTTATGGGAGTCAGGTGTTTGAAACCGCGATTCCCCGCAATGTGCGGTTGGCCGAAGCCCCAAGCCACGGCAAACCGATTATCCTGTATGATGTGAAATCCCGTGGGGCCGAAAGCTATCTTCGATTAGCCAATGAGGTAATGAGTCATGACAAGAAAGGCATTGGGGCGCGGACTGAGCGCTCTGCTTCCAGCGAATTCGTATCAAGGTGATGATTTCCTTGAAATCGACATCGACCGGATCAGCCCAAACGCACAGCAACCCCGAACAACCTTTCGCGAAGAGTCACTTGAGGAACTCGCCCAGTCAATTCGCGCCAACGGGGTCGTCCAGCCAATTTTGGTTCGTAAAAATGGCCTGGGCTACGAACTGGTTGCCGGGGAACGGCGCTGGCGTGCGGCTCAACGGGCTGGCCTGCATAAAATTCCAGCCGTGGTGAAAGACGTTCCCGATGAAAAATTATTGGAACTGGCTCTCATCGAAAACATTCAGCGCGAAGAACTCAACCCGATTGAAGAAGCCAATGCCTACCAGCGATTGATGCAGGATTTCAAACTGCGTCAGGAAGATATTGCCCGCCAGGTCGGCAAAGAACGATCCTCCATTGCCAATATGCTGCGTCTCCTGCGTCTCTCTCCCGACGTGCAGCAGTTGGTCGAAGATTCCCGCATCAGTATGGGACACGCCAGAGCTATCCTCAGCCTGGAAGATGAAACCCTGCAACGGCAGGTCGCCGAAGATATCATTGCGAAAGGACTTTCGGTCCGGGAAACCGAACGGATCGTCCGGCGCTTGATTGATGGGCCTCCCCAGCCAACTGCCCAACCCAAAGAAGCAGATCCCAACCTCAAAGCTGCCGAAACCAAGCTGCAGCGCACCCTCAACACCAAAGTCCGAATTACAACCGGGGCCAAGGGCGGACGGATTGAAATTGACTATTACAGCGATGAAGATCTGGATCGCATTTATCATCAATTGATGGGAAATAGTTCGCTCGACGTCAGCGAAGAGCAACCTTGAGTGCGTCGTGAGCCGTCAGTCCCACCTGCGCGAGCGGGTGGGCAATTCAATGTGTGAGTTGGTCCCTCCTTATTCGAAACCCTGGAAGAATGATCAGGTGCAAGGTGACAAGATGAATTTTTTCATCCCTCATCCTTCATCCCTCATCCCTTCCGAAAACCCTGACCCCCAACCCCTGAACAAAACCCTTTAACCGTTCAAAAAGGAGACCTGTGTATGCGCTTCGGCAAACAGCAGCCAGTCGAACATGGTGGGATGATTTTGGGAGATACCGAAATTCGCGGCGAAGTGACCTTCAAGGACCTGATCAGCATTGAAGGCCGACTCTATGGCCGCATCCAATCCGAAACCGGCAGGCTGATATTGGCCGAGAAAGGGTTTGTTGAAGGCAACATTGAGGTTGGCTCAGCCTCGATTTCAGGCGAAGTGCAAGGCAATGTTTTTGCCCGTGAACGCATTGACATCCACGGAACCGGAAAAATTGACGGCGATATTTGTGCGCCGGTGCTGACAGTGGATGCTGGGGCCAAGATTACCGGGCGAGTCGAAACTGTTGCCCCAGGGGCCGGTATCCGGGTTGGGAAACCTAACCAGCCGCAAAGTCCAAAAGCGGTTGAAAAAGATGAAAAAGGCGGCCTGCGGGCCATGGGGTGATGGAAAGAATGAAGAATTGAGAATGAAGAATGAAGGTAGTGGTTAGTGGTTAGTGGTTAGAAATCAATACTTTCCAAGAATCAAGAACCAATCTGTTTCTTCATTCTCAATTCTTCATTCTTCATTCTTCCTGGTGCCAATCGTGGTGGCAATGGCGACATTGGCGGGCAGTTGAGGTACGAAGCGGTTTCCCACAAAGCGGACAAGGTGGATGATTGGCCGGGTTAAACAGACCCCCTCGATGATTGACCCAAAGTTTGGCCAGGTTTATTGAACATCCAGTTATCTGCATCAAGCCCTGCATCGCCAATACACCTTTTTTGGCATCAATGAGTTCAATCAATTGCTGAAGTTCAGTTTCTGTGAGGCTGGCAAAATGTGGGATTTGCTGGCCGCAGTCAAAGCAGGTTGTCCAGGTGATATTGTTTTTGAATGGGGTGTTTTGAGAGGACGTTGGTCTATCGTTCACGACGAAGGCTGGCTTTTAATATTAGGCTGGGATCTTTACCCGAGCTTCATACCAGTGATTAATTTCCTGAACCATTCGATTCATTGAATCATTATCAAGTTTTTCAAGTGGTGTCGTTTGATCAATTATCAACTGAGGTGAACCATCTTCAGAAAAAACTGGTTTTCGAACCCACTTATAAAAACCTTCATCAGTATCCATCCTAAAAACAAAAAGACACACCGGAAATGGAATATCCAGTAATTGTTTAGTTTCTTCCTCTTGAAGGAAGCTTGTGGCTTGTTTTGTTGTCCAAGGCTGATCTGGCTTGTGCTGGATCTCTGCTTTCACAATAACGCCAAACATTCTTCCGGTGTAATTTCCTTCTTTGGAAAGACTTACAAGTAAGTCGGGGAAAAATCCAGGTCCTTCCATTTTAACAACAAGGTCATTTCTGCGGGTCAAGTAAACAATGGCAAGCTGTTCGGCACGAATTCCCAAAAAAGAAGTTTCTCCACCTTTCATATGTTTATCTCCACCCTGGATCAAAGAATTTCGATGATATCTGCTTTTTTTGTGTCCCTTTCCAAAATTGACAAACTTCGTCAAAAAGCAAATCCTGATTTATTTTGTGGATTGGATACGTTGTCGGCAAGCTTGAAATCCGTTTGAGGGACTCTCCGTTGGCAGAAAGAATAAAACCTTCTTCTTTTACCTCATCAATCCCAAAAATGTATGTTGGTGCCGGATAAGATGCCAATTTTTGAATACCCTCGGCACTAACTTGAACTTTAAGCCGATGTTTTTGCTTTGTATATCCATCGCGGGTTGTTTTCACTTGAGCGAAAAAATATAAAGTTTGGTCACCGGAACCAATCAATTCAACGATAAAATCAACTGCCGGCCATTTATCTCCAAGAAACTGAGGGCGAAAAATTGGGTATGGACGCCCAAACGATTTGGTTAGCAAAACAAAGAAAATGGCCTCTCCTCGTTGGCCTATCTCATTTGAAATTAATCGGTTGTGCCTCGAGAATAAAATGACTGGCATTATCTTATGAATAACCCCATTTCAACCTTTTGCCGCCTGTGCCTGAACCGCTGTAATTGCAATGGCATCCACGATGTCTTCAGCTTTGCAGCCACGTGACAGGTCGTTGGCTGGTTTGGCCAGTCCTTGCAAAATCGGACCAATCGCGGTGGCGCCGGCCAGTCGTTCGGTCAATTTATAACCGATATTGCCCGCTTCCAGGTTTGGGAAAATCAACACGTTGGCCTTTCCTGCCACGGCACTTCCCGGTGCCTTTTTAGAGCCGATATCGGCAATCAACGCCGCGTCCGCCTGTAATTCGCCATCTACTGAAAGCTCTGGCGCCCGTGCGCGAACCGTCCGGGTGGCTTCGACAACTTTATCCACCAGTGGATGCGATGCACTGCCCTTGGTTGAAAAAGAGAGCATCGCCACCCGTGGTTCGACCTGCAGGAGCGCCCGACAGCTTTCCGCTGAAGCAATCGCAATTTCGGCCAGTTCGGTGGCATTCGGGTTGATCACCACGCCGCAATCGGCATAAATGAAGTTTCCGCTGGCCCCAAGCGACGAACTTGGTAAAGCCATCAGAAAAAAGCTCGACACAATTTTGAACTTCGGATGCAGCCCAATCACCTGCAGTGCGGCCCGTACGGTGTGGGCCGTGGTATTGGTCGCGCCAGCCACCGAACCGTCTGCTTTCCCAAGCCGCACCATCATGTTGCCAAAATAGAGCGGCTCCATGACCTGCTTGCGAGCTTCATCCGGAGCAATCCCTTTGGCTTTGCGATGGTCATAATATTCACGGGCATAGAGTTCCAGGTCTGGCGTCTTGCGCGGATCAACCACGGTAAACGGACCCAAATCCACGCCCAGCGAACGGGCCTTTTCTGTGATCTTTTCCACATTGCCGATGAGCGTCAGCCGCGCCATTTTCAAACGATCAACCATTTGTGCGGCCAGAATCGTGCGTTCGTCTTCGCCTTCAGGAAGAACAATATGTTGCGGTTGAGCGGCTGCTCGGAGTCGAAGCGTTTCAAGGATTTTCATAGGTTTTAGGGCTGGGGGCTGGGGGCTGGGGGCTTGGGGCCTGGAAATATTGGTTCCAAAGCCCGAAGCCCAGTCATCAGAGATTAACTGCCAAGGGCCTTCTGGATATCAGAAAGCCAGTTTTCAGCCGAAATAGTGGTTTGTGAACTGTCCTTCATTGAGCGCAACGCCCACTGGCCGGTTTGGAGTTCGGTTTCGCCCAAAATCAAAACCAGTTGGGCGCCGACTTTATCTGCCAGTTTCATCGAGCTTTTGAGACTTCGGTGTTCAAAATCCATCAACGTCGCCACACCAGCCCGTCGAAGCTCGCTGACAATCGTGACGGCTTTGTGAAATGCGGCTTCCCCAAGAGGGGCCACAAACACCTGTGGCGTGTTGGTGTCTTTGAGGTCTTCAGGGAGCGACATCGCAAACCGGTCAACGCCGATGGCAAATCCGAATCCTTTGGCGGGTGGACCGCCGAGTGTTTTAGACAACCCGTCATAGCGTCCGCCGCCGAGCAAGGCGCTCTGTGACCCAAGCGAACCCGAGACAATTTCAAACACGGTTTTGGTGTAGTAATCCAGCCCACGTACCATCTGCGAGTCAACCACGTAGGAAATCCCACGTTCGTCAAGCATCCGGCACAGCGCCTCAAAGTGGCGATGGCTTTCGTCAGACAACAAGTTGATGGTGGATGGCAGTTGGGCCACCACTGCTGTATCAATTTTGCAATCCAGAATGCGCAACGGGTTGGTCTCATACCGTCGCTGGCAGTCTCCGCACATGGTGCTGATCCTGTCCTTGAGTTCGTGTTTGATCATGTCGATAAACCGAACCCGTGTTTCCGCATCGCCAACTGAATTCAGCCGAAGTTCTGTGTTGGGAATTCCCAGCGCGGAAATCAAATGCACCAGAATTTCGATACATTCAGCATCAATCGCCGGGTTATCGGTTTTGCTGATGACTTCGGCGCCGATCTGGTAAAACTGCCGGAAGCGTCCTTTCTGTCCGCGTTCGCGTCGGAATTGCGGCCCGCTATAAAAAAGTTTGACGGTGTCGGCCTGCGTCCACATTTTGTGCTGAATGAACGCCCGAATCACCGATGCTGTATTTTCAGGTCGGAGCGTGAGCTTGTCGCCGTTGATGTCGGTCCAGGAATACATTTCCTTGGTCACGATGTCAGTTTCAGTGCCAACACCGCGTGCAAACAGCTCCGTATGTTCAAAAATCGGTGTCCGGATTTCCTTGAACCCAAACCGGTGGAAGAGTTCACGAGCGGTAGATTCGATAAATTGAAACTTGTGAATGTGGGCTGAAGTGTCAGTGGTAAATTCAGCCGGTAGCAAATCGCGGGTGTATTTTGGAGTTTTAAGCATAAAGATTTCAGTCAGTAGTCAGTAGTCAGTAGTCAGTAATTATTTAAGGAAAGAGTTTATTATCAACTGAATATAATGAGATACAGCTATCTAACTGTTAATCAATAACAATAAGCTCTAAACCTGTTGAGAACTACTGACTACTGACCACTGACTATGAACCCGTCATATATTCATTTTTCAACTCGACATAGTGCGACCAGCCTTCTTCGATGCGGGCCAGTTCCTGGTCGGTAATGTGGCGTTTGATTTTGGCTGGAATCCCCGCCACCAGTGTCCGTGGCGGGACAATCATGCCTTCGGGCACAACCGCGCCAGCCGCCACGACTGATTCGTCGCCAATCACCGCACCATCCAGAAGAATCGCACCCATGCCAATCAGGCACCGGTCGCCAATCGTGCACCCATGTGCCAGCACGCGATGCCCCATCGTGACGTAGTTTCCAATGGTGAGCGGAAATCGCCCACCGGTCACGTGGAGCACCGAAGCATCCTGAATGTTGGTATGATGGCCGATGCGGATTGGTTCCACGTCGCCGCGAATCACGCAGCCAAACCAGACGCTTGATTCTGAACCAATCCTGACATCACCGATCACCTGTGCACTTTCTGCAATCCACACGGTTTCGTCAAAAACCGGGAGTTTCCCTTGATAGCTGATTAACATGATGTTGCCTGTCACAAATGGAATTGAAACTTCAGCGAGTGAAGGTGCGACATCTTGCCATTGATCCCACGGCAGAGCAAGAAAGGGTTCAGGGTTCAGGGTTCAGGGTTTGATGGAAATCCAATTTTTCCAATGAGTTAACTAGCTGTTCAGGTTCAATGTCCGTTGAAAAACAAAATAATACCAGTTTGTAGTCAGTAGATCGTAGTCAGTCGTTCACTAACTTCAATTGGTTGAATTACTTGACTGTTTTCTAATGCGATGACTTCATTCCACAATGGTATCACTCTTTTTTTAACCTATTGTTTTACTCAGGCTCAGAATAAACCAGTTGAACTTGATACAGTTCCCTGAATTCTAAACCCTGAACCCTGAACCCTGAACCCGCAATGGTATTGGTTGACGTTCGGTGAGGTGACAAGTAGCATTGCCTCCGCCTCACTTTTTCATCAATCACGGTTCACAATTGATCACTTGATCTGGTTTCTCCTGAAGCTGCTGCCTCAGGTCTTTTCATTTCGCGCTCTGGCGCCTTTACCACGAGTCCAGACATTCGACCATGAACTTTTCATCACTGACACGCAAAAAGTCTATCTCGCTCATTCAAAAAGATGCCGCCGCCGGATTTTCTGATGGGGAAGGTCATGGCGGAGGCGAACTGATTCGGACACTCACCACCCTTGATCTGACCGCGCTGGGAATTGCCGCCATCATTGGCGCTGGGATTTTTTCGACGATTGGAAATGCGGCCTTCAACGGTGGTCCAGCAGTTGTGTTTTTGTTTATTTTTACCGCGATTGCCTGCGGATTTTCGGCATTATGTTATGCCCAGTTTGCTTCGATGATTCCGGTATCTGGCTCTGCCTATACCTATGCGTATGCAGCATTTGGCGAACTTGCCGCATGGATTATCGGCTGGGACCTGCTGATGGAATATGCCATCGGAAATATTGCCGTGGCAATTTCGTGGAGCGACTATTTCACCGCCTTGATGGCGAGTTTCGGGATTCAAATTCCGCAATACCTGACCATGGATTTTTTAACCGCTTCACGTGGGGCTGAAGCTGTAACTCAATTGCTGGCGAAGGGGCAAACCCTGACCCAAATCCAGGCTGAAAGCAAAATGCTCTATGAAGCACATCTTGCCTGGACCACGGCGCCGCATCTGGTTGGCCCGTTACGCCTGGTGTGTGACCTTCCGGCTCTGGTCATTACCTTATTGATTACCACGCTGGTGTATGTGGGGATTCGTGAGTCGAAAAAGGCTTCAAATGCAATGGTCGCCTTAAAGGTAACCATTGTGCTGTTTGTGATTGTGCTGGGTGCGTTTTATATCAAAACCGAAAACTGGCACCCCTTTGCCCCAAATGGAATCGGCGGCGTGCTCAAAGGCATCTCAGGTGTGTTTTTTGCCTATATCGGATTTGATGCCATTTCCACGACGGCTGAAGAATGCCGTGACCCCCAACGCGACCTGCCCCGCGGGATGATGTATTCACTCATTATCTGCACGATTTTGTATGTGTTGATTTCACTGGTGTTGACGGGGATGACCAGTTACAAAACGCTCCAGGTTGGTGACCCACTGGCGTTTGTGTTTGGTCCACAGGTGGCTAACCTTCAATGGGTTGAAATGATTGTTGCTGTTAGCGCTGTGATTGCCATGGCCACCGTGTTGCTCGTGTTTCAACTTGGTCAACCGCGAATCTGGATGTCAATGAGTCGCGATGGTTTGCTGCCCAAGATCTTTTCCGCGATCCATCCCAGGTTCCACACCCCGTGGTTTTCGACGATTATCACCGGATTTCTGGTGGCCGTTCCCGCACTGTTCCTGAATTTGACCGAAGTGACCGACCTGACCAGCATCGGGACCCTTTTTGCCTTCATTCTGGTATGTGGTGGCATTTTGATGTTGGATAGCAGCAAGATCGAAGCTAAATTCAAGGTGCCATATGTGAATGCTAAATTCATCATCCCAGTGTTTTTTGTATTATTCTGGGTGATTGGATTTGTGAAATACCCAACCGAATTGACCAGGTTCTTCACCGGAGTTGATCTGGTTGACCCAAGCCTGTCAGGGTGGGAAGTGATTAAACATCGGATTCCAACCTATGCCTTTATTCTGATTTCAGCCGGATTGTCGGTGATGTGTTTCTTGAGAAATCTATCGTTGATTCCGGTTTTGGGACTGCTCAGTTGCGGATACCTGATGTCTGAACTCGGAATTACCAACTGGGTGCGATTTTTGGTCTGGCTGGCGATTGGTCTGATGCTCTATTTCACCTATGGTTACCGCCATTCAAAGCTCGCCAGGACTCAAGCCTGATGAATGAAGAATTGAGAATGAAGAATTGAGAATGAAGAATGAAGAGTGAAGAAACCAATTGGTTCTTGGTTCTTCGAAGATATTGGTCCAAAGCACTAAGTACCAGGTTTTTTCATTCTTCATTCCCTTAATTTCGCCCAAAATACTGACCTCTTCCTCAGTTTTCGTCACAAATTCGATTGATTGAGCCCGAGCCAAAGGACAGAAAGGACAGAAAAAACAGGGTGGAAGTCAGTTTCGTCATCGCGAAGGCTCAATTTCGGTGAAGTTCGATTCCACTCTCAGGACCTGACCGCTTCCCGTTTACGCGGCAGGTCCCGCCCTGGTCGGCAGCGGTCTTTGGGCAAGGTTGTCTTATTTTGGGCAAAATTTGGGTCATTCTCAATTCTTCATTCTTCATTCTTCATTCCCTGATCCCCTGGCAACTGGGTATTCCTGGTTGCTTTTTCTTTTTTCGCACAGTAGAGTTTTGGTTTCCGCAAATGATCATTCAAAACACTGTAACTGCTTTAAGCAACCATCTTTGAGGCAAGTTGCAAGTTGTCCGTCTGGGTGTTGTCTCTCTGCAAAGTTAGTGAAGGGCATTGCTCGTTTGGGCCGATATTGTAAGAACGGGAAACCGATGCACCATATTTTGTCAGTGCAATACTCGTCAGCGCACGTGGATGCCACGACAGAAGCTAGGTTACCCACCTGTTGAAAAACAGGTTCAAACAGACTGCTACAACGGCTACGCGGAGAGACCCCCCTCCAAAAGTATTTTCGTGTGACTGGCGAGGTCGTGCATCACGACCTAAACCGACAAATCCCTTGCCTGTTTCAATCGCCTCACCTCTTCCAACCTTGTTCAGTTCCATTGCTATGAAAATTTTGATGATTGGTGATGTTGTCGGCAGTGCGGGAGTTCGTCTGTTGACAGATCGCCTCCGTGATGTGCGCAAAAAGCACAAGATTGATTTTGTCGTGGCCAATGTTGAAAACATTGCCAACGGTGTCGGGATTCTTCCCCACCTGGCTGAAGAATTGCTGGCTGCCGGTGTGGATGTGATGACCTCTGGAAATCACGCTTTTGATCGCAAGGAAGCCACCGACTACTTCAAATCTGAGCCGCGCATGCTGCGCCCGGCCAATTATCCGGAAGGGGTGCCTGGGGCCGGAATGTGGCTTGGCGAACACAATACCGGCGTTTCGATTGCCGTCATCAACCTGATGGGGCGTGCCAATATGCCCCGCACGGACTGTCAGTTTCGCAAGGCGGACAGTCTGATGAAAGAGCTTTCAAACCGGGCTGATGTCATTCTGATTGACCACCACGCCGAAGCGACGGCTGAAAAAATTGCGCTGGCGCGATATCTTGACGGCCAGGTTTCGGCGGTGGTTGGAACGCACACCCATGTGGCCACGGCTGACGAACAGGTTTTACCCGCTGGAACAGGCTACATTACCGATATGGGCATGACTGGTTCCCACTCAGGCGTGATTGGAATGTCGCTTGATAGTGTGCTGGAACGTTTCCTGAGCGGTCTTCCTGTCCGGCTTGGAAGCGCCGAAGGTGATGTCCGAATGAATGGTGTATTGATTGATGTTGATACCTCGACCGGTCATTCGACGGCGATTAGCCGGTTGTGCGTGCGGCACTTTTAGTACCAGAACCAAACCCTGACAAGGTGACAGGATGACAAAATGACTTTTTTTATCCCTCATCCTTCATCCCTCATCCTTTCCGAAAACCCTGAACCCTGCTTTTATGCTTCTTGTCATTGACGTTGGAAATACCAATACCGTCCTCGGCGTCTATCAGGGCGAAAAACTGACCAACCACTGGCGGTTGACAACCGAACGCGAGCGGACGGTGGATGAATATGGCATTTTGTGCCGTAACCTGTTTGAGTTTGCTCATCTTGAACCAGACAAGGTAGACGGTATCATCATTGCTTCGGTTGTGCCGCCACTCAACTTCACACTGTTTCGGATGGCGATGGTCTATTTTCGCCAGGAGCCGTTGTTTGTGCGGCCTACGGAAAACGTAGGCATGCCAATTCGGTATAACTCGCCAACGGATGTTGGTGCTGACCGAATTGTGAACGCGGTGGCGGCTTTTCAGCGATATGGTGGCCCCTGTGTCGTGGTGGACTTTGGAACGGCAACCACCTTTGACGCGATTTCGGCTGAAGGCGAATATCTGGGCGGAATCATCACCCCAGGCGTCAATATTTCCTCCGAAGCACTGTTCCAACGGGCGGCGCGGCTCCCCCGCGTAGACATCCGCCACCCCGAAAAAGTGATTGGCGATTCGACCGTGACCAGCATTCAGTCAGGATTGTATTTTGGCTATATCGGACTCGTGGAAGGGATTTTAAAGCGGATGGAAGAGGAACTTGGACCGCTCAAAGCCGTGATTGCCACGGGTGGGCTGGCGCGATTGATAGGAAAAGGAACGTCTGTCATCACTGAGATTGACGACAACCTGACGTTAGAGGGACTCCGGCTGATTTATTTGAAGAATAAAGGGGATCAGGCGACAGCCATTGACGGAAAGTAAAGCAGATTTCTCAAAACAAGCTGTCAGTACCCTGCTTTTTCCACTCCGTCAGGCAATCAACAATATCTTGAAATTTATGCTGGATTGCTTCTTGTAAGGGGTTTCTTCGAAAATCCGCATCTGGATTAGCACCATATATCAAAAGTAGTCGAACAATCGGCAGCCCTTCCTTGCAACTTGAAGCATAATACAAGGCGGTCTCTCCCCAGGACTTCTTTACATTCGGGTGAGCCCCGTTCTTCAATAACATTTCGACAATTCGGATATATTCTGACGTTTTGTTTGAATATAACATCTGGCTGGCTGCCATCAGTGCTGTTTTGTTTGGGTGTATTGAGTTTAGATCAATCCTCTTTTCAAGCAGGTATTGAACTTGATCAATATCTCCTAATGCTGCTGAAGTGACAAGTTGTTCCCCTTCATTCGACCAGTCTTGTGTGTCCCCATCGTTTCCAATTGATTCAATTGGGCAGGAATCCACCGCTTCCTGAACCGCAACCCATTCTGCTTCGGTTTCTGGTTGTTTAAAAACATAGGAAACACCTTCATGATCATTGCGAGTGAAAATAGTCGGCGCACAATCTCGACACACATCACAATCAAGACAACTCCAGTCAACATACACCTTCCCTGGAATTCCTTCAGCCACCCGATGTTTAAAATCTGCCATACACAATTACTCAAATTCAGGCTCAACCCCTAACGCCCGCAATTGCTCCATCAATTTTTGAACCCGACGTGCCTCGGCATCAGCCCGGTTTTGTTCAACTGTAGCGCGTTGAGCCTCAGCGTCGGCCCGTTGAGCTTCGGTTTCGGCCCGTTGAGCTTCGGTTTCGGCCCGTTGAGCTTCGGTTTCGGCCCGTTGAGCTTCGGTTTCGGCCCGTTGGGCTTCGGTTTCAGCCCGTTGGGCTTCGGTTTCAGCCCGTTGGGCTTCGGCATTAGCGCGTTGGGCTTCGGCATTAGCGCGTTGGATTTCTTGTTGTGCCGCTTCTTCTGGGGTCGGAACCAGCGTGCCATCTACCAGGAACAATCGAAGCTGCCGTTTTTCAACCCCCAGGAATAACTGCAAAACTTCACTCCAACGGTGACCGCGTTCGTTAGGGGGGATTGGTTGATAGTGGGCTCCGACCAAATGAAATCCTTCAAACTCAAGAGTAATCGGCGAAAACCAGAAGTATTCCGGTGTGTGAAACTGATTCTGGTAGATTTCCTTTTTGGTCGTGCGGTCATTCTTTTCAGTTGATTCTGAAAGCAGTTCAATAATCAAATCTGGGAACTTTCCTTCCCTCCACACTGCCCAGGAGCGTCGCTGACGACGTTCGGTGCCAGTGACCACAAACAGGTCTGGCCCAACCAAAGTCTTCTGTTTCAGTTCTTCAGTTTTGAAATAAATGCTGAGGTTGGCACCCAAAAAGAAATCGGTTCGTTCCCGCCAGAGCCATTCCAGACTGACATACAGGATCAACGCTTGAAGATAATGAAGTGAAGATTCCATCTCGGGTTCCTTGCTTTCAAGGAGTGGTGAATCATCTGGAAGGAGCGCGAGCGCATCCTGTTCGTCCAGTTCAGGCTCACTCGTCCAGGGAGGTTCCACAGGTACGGTTGCGACATTTGACATAGTAGTTCCTTTCCGAACCCATAAGCGGCATCAAGCCGCCGCACTCCAAAGTAAGAAAATCGGCATCAAGCCACCGCACTCCGCCGCCGCCCTCCGAAAAAAGGTTAGCCCGTTATCCAGCCACCGCCGACAACTTTGTCCCCGTCATAAAAGACGGTTGCCTGACCGGGTGTGATGGCGCGTTGCGGTTCGTCAAAAACAACGCGCACCGTGCCATTTTCTTCTGGGAAAACCGTGGCTGCCGCCTCACCATGCCGGTAGCGAATCCGCGCTCGAACCCGAATGGATTCAGTTAGTTCTGGAATCGTGATCCAGTTCATCCGGGCCGCCGTGTACTGTTTGCCAGGCAGGTAATCACCTGATCCCACAACGACCCGTTTGCGAATCGGATCAATGCCAACCACATAGAGCGGCTGACCATCCGGCGAATTGATTTTCAATCCGCGCCGCTGCCCAATCGTGTAGCGGTGGGTACCTTCGTGATGCCCAAGCACTGTGCCATCGACGCCAACGATTTCACCGGGCTCAGGGAGCGTTCGCCGTAACCCCAGTTGAACCAGGGCTGAGGCCACGGGGGCCTGTGGTTCGGCATGGACTTCGCCACCAGCTTCCTGCAGATAGCGCTCAATAAATCGGGCATAGTTGCCATCTGGAATGAAGCAGATTTCCTGGCTCTCTGCTTTTTCAGCCGTCGGAAGTCCATTGCGGCGAGCAATTTCGCGAACTTCGGGTTTCGACAGTTCGCCAAGCGGAAACAGGGCGACGGCCAGTTGTTCCTGGGTTAACTCAAACAAAAAGTACGATTGATCTTTGTTTGGATCCAGCCCTTTGAGCAACTCATAGCGTCCAGTTTCATGGTTTAAGTGAACGCGGGCATAGTGACCTGTCGCCACTTTGGCAGCGCCAATGTCTTCCGCCAGTTTGACCAGCGTTTTAAATTTCAACCGGCTGTTGCAGGCAACACAGGGGCTTGGCGTGTTGCCGTTGACATAACTGGCAACAAACGGGGCTACCACATGCTCTTCGAAATCCTCTTCGAAATTAAGCACATAAAACGGAATCCCGAGATGGGCTGAGACCGAACGCGCATCATACAAATCATCCAGCGAACAACACCGCGAAGGGAGCGGTTCACCGTCCGGTCCGACATTGATGCGGCGCTGATTCCACAACTGCATCGAAAGACCAACAATGTCCTGGCCCTGCTCTTTGAGCAATGCCGCCACGGCAGAGCTATCCACTCCACCACTCATCGCAACTGCAATCTTTTCCATGATGTCCAACTATCTAACTGGGAATGAAGTCAGTCCCACCTGTGTCAACGGGTGGGGGTTGATTCTAAGTCCTTGATTCTCATTTCTCAAAGCAGGTCAACCGGATCAACTTCAACCATGATGTGATATCGGTCAGGGTTGTTCTCTGGTGTGAATGCTTTCCCGGTTTTGGCTGCCGCATCATCAGCCAGATAGGTAAACGCCAGATCGAGAACATCACGTAACTTACGACGTTGCCGGGCTTTAATCAAGATCTGATACCGGTATTCCTGCTTGAGTTTCGAGAGCGGTGCTTCTGATGGTCCCAGAATGCGCACGGTGTTGTCACCCTGAGCGGCAGCCCGGAGAAACTTTCCGAATTTATCTGCCAGCGTTGACCCCTGGGTGGCATCTTTATGGCGAACAATAATATTGGTCAGGACTGAAAACGGCGGATACCACAATTGTTTCCGGAAGTTGATTTCCCGATTGTAAAACTGGGTGTAATCCTGGGTTCGAGCGCATTGCAACGCATAGTGTTCTGGGTGATAGGTTTGCAGGACAACACGGCCCGGTAATTCACCCCGGCCAGCCCGACCAGACACCTGAGCCAGCAACTGAAACGTGCGCTCACCAGAGCGGAAATCCGGCAGCGCCAGCCCGGCATCAACCGAGACCACCCCGACGAGCGTGACATTCGGAAAATCGTGCCCTTTGGCAATCATTTGGGTTCCGACCAGCACATCCAGGCTTCCTGACGCAAATTCACCCATGGTTCGTTCAAAGACACCCCGACGGCGGGTGGTATCCCGGTCAAGGCGGCCAATTCGAAAATCAGGAAACTGGGCTTGCAGCAGTTCTTCGAGTTGTTCAGTGCCTTCTCCGACAAAGTAAATAAACAAACCGTTACAATTTGGGCATTGTTTGGGGACTGGCGCCTGATGGTTACAGTAATGGCACACCAGCCGCTGGTCAGCCTTGTGGTAGGTCAGTGTCACGTCGCAATCCGGACACGGAATGCTTTCTCCGCAGCGACGGCACAGCAGAAAGCTCGAAAACCCTCGTCGGTTGAGCAGGACCATGCTTTGTTCACCTTTGGCCTGGGTTTCTTTGAGTGCCAGCAAGAGTTCATCGGAAAACACGACCTGTTTGCCATGCCGTTTAAACACTTCGCGCATATCCACGACCTCGACCGTTGGGAGTGCCCGGTTGGCAAAGCGTTGATTGAGTTCGAGTTTTCGGTATTTCCCGGTTGAGGCGTGGTAGGCTGATTCGATGGCCGGTGTGGCGCTTCCCAAAACAACCACGCAGCCTTTGCGGTGTGCCCGGAGCACTGCCGTATCACGTCCGTGATAGCGTGGTGTTTCGGCCTGTTTATATGATGTATCGTGTTCTTCATCCACCACAATCAATCCTAATTCAACCAGCGGCGCATAGATTGCCGACCGGGTGCCAATCACAATCCGAGCTTCGCCTTCGCGGATGCGTTCCCATTCGTCGAGCCGCTCCCCTTCCGAAAGTGAAGAATGCAGAATGGCCACCAGCGACCCGAAACGTTCGGCCAGTCGTCGGGCAAACATTGGAGTGAGACCAATTTCAGGCACCAGCATCAGCGACGATTTGCCTTGTTCAAGCATCGCCTGCATGGCTGCCAGATAGACTTCGGTCTTTCCGGATCCGGTGACGCCCTGGAGCAAAAAACAGGCATATTCATTGCGCTGGCTGGCTTCCAAAATCGAAGCCACCGCCGCCGTTTGGTCTTCATTGAGTTCAAAGCCGTCGTGGCGGGGAAGGGTTTTCAACAGGGCCAGCGGATCACGACGGACTTCGCGAATCACCAGTTCGACCATCCCTTTCTGGGCCATGGTGCGGACAATGGCCGGGCTGACAGCCGCTTTTTCGGTCAATGCCGGGAGTAGCAGCGGTTCACCGGCTTCTTTGAGTGTTGTCAGGACTCGTTCCTGGGCGTCGGTGCGTTTGTGGGGTTTGGCTGGTTCTGAAAGTTCCAGTTCAGGCGGAATTACGGGCGGCAACTGAACCATTGTCTGGCGTTTAGCCTGAACGCGGCGTTTCCCAAGGGCCTGTTGCACCTGCAAAAACCCTGCCTTTTCGAGTTCACGCACCAGTGCTTTGACCCGATTCTGAGAGTAGTCTGACGGCGCATTTTCAATCAGTGCCGTGCCGCCAACTTCGGTGAGCCAGATCAGAAATTTCCATTTCGTCAGATGATGGCGCTGGGCGGCCTGGGCTTCTTCAAGTTCATGCCGGCCATGGGCAGTGATGGTAATTCGAACGTGCGGAACGGCCTGCAACCCGCTTGGAATCGCAGATTTGAGCACTTCTCCCCAGGGTGCGTAGTAGTAATCCGCCACCCAGTGGGTCAGGTCCAGGATTTCCTCAGTCAGGAGTGGTGTTTCATCCAGCCATTCTTCAATGTCTTTGATGCGTTCGACCGGCACACTTTCATCCGGCGCATCGTGCAGCGCCACGACATATCCCACTTGAACCGATTTTCCAAATGGAATAGCCACGCGGCACCCGCGTTGCGCCAGGTGATGCAGGCCCTGAGGAATCCGATAGGTGTACGTCTGGTGAACTGCCGCTGCGACAGCAACTTCGGCATACAGTTCTTCAGCGGTAACAGGAAACAACGTCGGTACTTCGGCCACGATACTCACACAATTTTCCATAACATCCAGAGTTGAGCGGTTGCGTGCAAGTTAACCTCAACAGGTGGCATTCGTGCCAGCCTAAAACAAATGGATTGGAAGAAAAATTACGGAGTAATTATAAATTGGTTTCGTTTTTTTGCAAGGCCAAGCCTGCCGCGCCCAAATCTGGGTTGTACCTTTTATCTCAGAGACTGTTTGGAAATTCAGGGTTTGAACCTGCGAAGCGGGTGGAAGGCTCGTCGCCCAGGGTTTTAACCCTGGGAAACATCGCCTTCTCACCCCCACCCGGCCAGCCGCCGCCTACGGCGGCGGCTGGCCGGGTGGGAAAAGGGTGGGGAGTAGCTGGTTCCCAGGGCTCGATGACTCGCCCTGGGCTACGAGCCGACACCCAGCTCCTGGGCTGAGAACCAAAACCGGCTTCAACCCTTAACTGGCATTACTACTAACTACTGACTACTGACTGGTATCATTGATTGATCTGTTTTTTGATTTTTTCGATGTCGAGTTTGCGCAGGTAGGATTCAAACCGCCGATAATACCAGTGCGAGCCGATACGGTTCATTTCGGTAATCGCGTCTTCCCGACTCCAGTCATCAATGACAATTCGATAGGCCGCAATCATGAGTCCGGTTCGGTCAACTCCTTGCCGGCAATGGACAAACACTGACTGTTTTGAAGCCGCCGTCACGGCTTTCAGAAACTGAACGACGTCCGCTTCTTTGGGTTTTTTGAATGGATTCACGCTGACCGGAATGTGTTCGAAGGTCAGTTTTTCATCATCCAGTATGTTGACGTCATCGCTGTCAGAGCGGAGGCTGATGATATGGGTGATGCCCAGCTTTTTGAGTTCTTCAAACCCTTTGTCTGACGGTTGACCGCCTCGATACAGCCTGTCGGTAACTTTGTAGAAATGATCTATCTCCGAACTAAGGATTTGCTCTGTCTGGTGATTGCTCGTTGCCGTTGTGATGGAAATCGAAGCCGATTTTTTGACATTTGATGTCAGGACTGGTGGTTGTTGGGCGAGTGTTGTCTCCGCCAAAACTATCACCAGGCTTCCAGCCAGAAGGCTCAAATTCAAAAGCACCCGAAATTTCATGAGACCCCCATCTGGTTGACGAACGGTTGAGAAACGTGGGGACAGCTTCTGGGTGCTGTTCCTGGATTTATGGTTGGCCGGCGGATTGTGGTGCCGCCGACGTTCCGACGATCACTCCGGATGAAAAAGAACCGGCATAAAAGTGATTTTCGCGAAACAGATCAAATGCCACTGCCCAGACACGATGGCTGGGGAGCTCTTTTTGATCAATGCGTCGAAATTTTCTTGCTCCATCAGTCGAGAGGTAGAGTCCGCCGTGACTGGCATCACCGACCAGGATTTCATCCGGGTTGCGTGGGTTGAACCGAACCGAGGCTATTTCTCCATACGGGATGCCGTGTCCAAGTCGCTCCCACTGTTGCATTCCATCCCGGGTCATATACAGCGAATGTCGAGTGCCGACCAGAATCATTTTGGGATCACGTGGGTTAATTGCGATTTCCTGGACAAACGATTTGTCGTCAAAATCAACTTCAATCTGTTTCCAGGTCTTTCCCTGATCCAGGCTGGCATAGAGTCCATTTGAGGTACCCACCAGAATAGTATCCGGTTCGTGGGGTGTTGTCGCCACGGCAAAAAATCGCCCGGTGTACCCTGTCACGTTGAGTTTTTCCCAGCCTTTGACCGGATCGTAGGTCCGGAAAAGTCCTTCCCAGGTGGCGGCCACCAGGCCATTGCGTCCGTCACCAGTCACTGAAATTTCCATCACATGTCCATCCAGATCCTGAAACAAACTGCCTGGAGCTTTGGCGGTTTTGGTTTGGTCGCTGGTCACTGCCGTTTTGGGTTTGGCTGGAGCTGGCTGTGATTTTTTCGATTTTGCTGATGCGTGGTGTTTGGTGGCTGTGTTTTTGGTGGAGCTTTTCTGGTTCCCGCCCGCCGCTTTTTTTGATTTGCCGGGAGCTTTGGTTTTGGCACGCGGCGGTGGTGCTGGCTTCACTTTTTTCATCTCCAGGCGCTTCCAGGTTGTGCCTCCGTTTTCGGACAGAAACACACCGTTGCTGGTGGCGGCGTAGACCTGCGACGCATTTCCGGGGTTGAGCGTGAGCGAGTAGACGTCTTTTGGGCCGATTCCCTGCGATGACGGGTACCATGACTGACCGTTGTCATTTGACAAATAGACACTGCCTTCAGCTCCATTGTAGAGCACTGAGGTCAGCAACCGGCCCGGCTGCATCGGATCAACCACAATGCTTGAAACCTGACGAGTGACAAACCCTCGATTGGAGGGCACAAACGTTTCCCCTCCGTTTTCACTGACCAGGATGCCACTGTTGGCCGTGCCAATCACCACGCGATCAGGTGTTGTTTCGTGGATCTCAATCGCATTGATCACGGTTTCTTTTGAGGTCACCAGTTTCCAGGTTGTGCCGGCGTCGGTGGTTCGCCAGAGACCTTCGGTCGTACCGGCAAAAATGGTGTCAGGATGAACCGGATTTTGAAAAATGATATGCGTCCGACGGGCGCTGTAGGGGATCCCCTGAAACTTGGTCCAGTTTTTTCCAGCATCCAGGCTCCGGTAAATGCCGCTGCAGGCGCTGCTAAACACCCGGTCTGGATTCCCTCGATCAATATGGATGCTGAAAATATCGGAATCATCCAAAATCTGAGTTTCAGTGCCCTTCGTCGAAAACCAGCTCTTCCCACCATCGGTGGTTTTCCAGGGCAGGTGCCAGGTTCCAGCATAAATGGCTTTGGTGTCCCGCGGATCAACCGCGACCGATTCAATGTTGCGGAGTTCCGGATGATTGGCCGGAGAAATACGATCCCAGGATTTTCCGGCGTCGGTGCTCAGAAAGACACCATCGAGTGCACCCGCCACGATCATTTTTGAATCAGTTGGCGCCAGGGTCAGGGCTCGGATCGAATGGTCTCGAAATACATTTTTCCAGGTTTTTCCGCTATCCGTGCTTTTATAAATCGCTCCGTCGCGTTTTTCACCCAGCGCCCACATTCCCAGATACACCGTTTCAGGGTCGCGCGGGTCAATCACCAGGTTGTCAATCAAATTGCCGGATTTGTTAAAAGTCGAGATCCAGGTCCAGTTTCGCGTGCCATCATTTGAGACATACAGTTGCCCGTCTGAGGTGCCGAGAAAAAATTGTTGTGGATTGGCTTCATTTTGAACCAGCGAACGAACCGTGCCGCCAAAAGGGCCATTGAGTTCCCATTCAAAATCAATGTTGGCCGTGGTTGCGTTCGAATCCGGGTCTGATCCCAGAACCCTGGCTGAAAAGGGTTCTGGCGACCAGGCCATCCCCAGCGTCAGAAGCAGACACAATACAGTTGTAAAATAAGTTTTTGTCATAGTGTTTTTTGGGTGAAGTGGTGAAGTAGCGGCTCAAGAGTGAGTAGCGAGTAGCGAGTAGTCAAACCCCTTATCGTTCACAATGTGATTTATTCAGTAAATTCCGAACTGTCAAAAGTAACCATCTCTGGACTTCTCAAACTGAAATTTGGGTTGACTACTCGCTACTCGCTACTCACTCCTCGCTCTTGTCCAGGTCTGCTCATCTTAAATGACGACCACCATCCACCAAAAGTGTTTCACCGGTAACGTAGTCAGATTCAATCAGGTAGCGCACGGCACGGGTGATGTCCTGAGGTTGGCCGCTCGGGAAAGATGGTAAATCAGGTAATGGCTGGCCGGGAAATTCGATTCTTCCTGGAGCAATGGCATTGACCTGGATCAGCGGCGCCAGGGCCAGCGCCAGGGCTTCGGTCAACATAATCAGTCCTGCTTTGGAGACCGAATACGGGATAAAGTTTGCCCAGGGACGCACCCCGCCCACGCAGGCCAGGTTGATAATTTTTCCAGCCCCTTGCCCGAGCATTTTTTCTCCGACCAGCCGGGAACACAAAAATGGAATTTTCAAATTTGTGTCGAGGGTATGATCCCAATCGGCTTCAGTGAGTTCAAAAAACGGTTTGCGGTCAAACACGGCGGCATTATTGATCAAGACATCCACCTGGCCAAAGGTTCGATACACCTGGGCGACCATATCGGCAAGTTCTTCAGATTGAAGCAGATTGGCTTGAAAGGCGGCGGCCTGTACGCCGCAGTGCTCTATCTGATTGAGGGTTGCAAAGGCTTCTTCTGGAAAGGAGCGGAAATGCAGGGCAATATTGGCGCCCTGTGCGGCCAGTTCGAGCGCCATTGCCCGACCCAGGCGGCGGGCCCCGCCGGTGATGAGCACTGTTTTCCCCATCAAATTCATGACAATGTGGCCTCACTGGTTTTTTCTAACGGAGTGGAATCGGCTGCTGATGAAACGGCTCCCAATTTTCGGACATAGGTAATGCCCCACAACCCAGGCAGGAGCGAATTCAAAATATATAATAACAACGCCGAGTAAATAGCTGCAGCCTCGCTGACGCCAAACTGCCGGAAGAGAAACACCGAGGCACTTTCCCGAACTCCGATGCCCCCTGGCGTGATAGGGACCAGGTTGGTCAATAAAATCAATGGGAAAGCAAAGGCGACGGCTTTGAAACTGACCGGTTCAAACGTGGCCACCAGCACATAGAGCGAAATGACATCCAGTACCATCAGCACACAGCCGAGACACAAATTCCACCCCAGGTCACGGAGTCTGATGGGCTCAAGTCCCGTCACCAGTTCTGACAGGATTCGACAAAGTTTGACTGGAAGGGGCATCCAGCCCAAAATCCAGGGCAGCACAATCGGCCAGAGGAGCACACCAACCACGAGGAAAAACAAGGCTGTCCCCATCACGATTTGCCACCCAAGGGTGAGGACTCCGGCTGAGCCGGCCAGGGCCAGCATTAGAATGGTTACCAGATCAATGGATCGGTCCACGATAAATAACCCGCCCGCCAGGGTTCGAGTCGCTGGTGGCAGAAAGGCAATTCGGCCCAGTTCACCTGCTCTGGCCGGAGTAATGAGCCCAAAGGCCAACCCGCCCAACACCGATACCCACGCCTGTCGAAATGAAATCGGGTGCGGGGTAACCGTTTCTGGCAGTCGGTGCAATAACGCCTGCCACTTGTAAACCCGGACCACGACCATGGCGACCCCGACCACCACCGCAATTGCCAACAGGGAAGGGTTCGCCCGGTGTAAGGCTTCGATCAGAGGTTGAATCCGCACTTTTCGAAGCAGAAAATAGAGCAACCCAGCCATCACAACCCACTTAAGAATCCACCTCACATGAAATTTGGACATGACTCAACTCAATAAAGAACCTCAGGAACCTCAACACCAAGATTTCGAAAACCCGGAACCTGGAACCCGGAACCCAGAACCCGGAATTTACCTCCACCTGCCGTTTTGTCACTCAAAGTGTACCTATTGCGGATTTGTCACCCGTAGTTTTGACGATGACTTATCCCAACAGTATCTGGCGGCAATAGAACAGGAAATTCGAGCGTTTCCTCCATCAGAGATAATGGTCAATGGGAAACGACCCGTGATTGATACCATTTATTTGGGTGGCGGGACACCTTCAATTCTCGCGCCGGAGGCAATTGGTCGGTTGCTTGATGCCTGTCGAGAGCGCTTTGACGTTACTCAGCAAGCTGAAATTACCATTGAGGTCAATCCCGGAGATACCCAACTGGAGCGACTGACCGGGTTTCGACAGTGTGGCATCAACCGGGCGAGCCTTGGCGTGCAGTCGTTTCTCGATCATCAGCTTCGGGCCACCGGGCGTGATCATACTGCCGAGCAGTCACGAGCAGCGGTGGCGGCTTTACGGGCTGCCGGGTTTGACAACCTGAGTCTGGATTTAATCGCGGGCCTCCCGAATCAAACCATGGCTGAATGGAAATATAATTTACACGAAGCACTCGCTCTCAACCCTGAGCACCTGTCGCTGTATCTGCTTGAAGTCAAAGAAGGCACCAAGCTGGCCGACCAGATTTTGAGTGGGAAACTTCCGACGCCGGATGATGATCTGGCTGCTGAGATGTATGAAGCCCTGCTGGATATACTCGAACGCAATGGCTTTGAAGCGTATGAAATTTCAAATTTTGCCCGGTCCAAAACCCTGCGATCACACCATAACCTGAAATATTGGACTGACATACCGTTTTTCGGATTTGGTGTCGGAGCGCATTCCTACGACGGAGATGAGCGATACCACAACCCATCTTCGATCCATGACTATCTTCAGTTGATGTCAACCCAGGGCATGGCCGTGGTGGGGCGAACTGCACGGACCCCGGAAGAAAAATTTTATGAAGCCTTAATGATGGGGTTGCGCTTGCGCGAGGGCGTCGAGTTGTCATGGCTGGCCAGCCGGTATGAAATGACCCTCAGCCAGGCTTTTATGCGTGAACTCGAACGCCTTTTGGAAGCTGAAGTGGTTGAATTTCAAAATGGAGTCCTTCGGCTCACCCGACGTGGTGTTTTGGTCTCAAATGAAGTTTTCGTCGCGCTGATGCCTGAATAAAGCGTGAATAGCGAAATAGTCAAATCCAGAGCATTTTTCTATTGTCACCCTGCCCCCATAAGCGCCAGGATAAGAAAACCTGTGTCCTTTCCGTTGGTATTGAATGATGCTCTTGTTAGGCTTGGGTCGCGTCCTGGTCGTGACCGTGGGCTTCGCACCACGGCTATTACACGACAACCCTCCGGGCCTGAAACCTTGTCCCCCCTGTCCCCCTGTTCTCTGTGATTGTGGCGCCCAATTTGCGGACTTCTCACCAGCGGCTGTTTGTTGAATTTTAGAAATTAAACAAATGGCTTTATTTTCAATTTGTTAAGGCAGGTGAGAAAAATATGAAGCAAATTCAATTGATTCAATTGAAAAAACAACGTGTCAATCAGAAAGGTTTAACTTTAATTGAGCTATTAATGGTGATTGCCATCATCGGGATTGTGGCATCACTGAGCGTAGCTGCCCTTCAAAGAGCATTTGGCAGTGCCTATGAGGCGCGGGCGATTGCCAATGTGCGCTCAATTGTGACCGCCCAGTTTGAATTCAACGCCACTCGTGGTCGGTTTGGCACCTTTCCTCAGCTTATGAGCGAAAATGGTAATCTGAGTGATCAATTTCAACGCTACATTGGCGGTGCGGGTGCCAGTGAGGTCGTGAGTGATGGACGCTTTGACTACAGTTTTCGCTTTGACCGGGGCGCCACCGGTTTTACGCTCGATGCTGACCCCAAGCCCGAATATGCCCGGCGATTTCGGCGCTTCCGGTTTCGTATTCGCCAAACCGTCCGGGGGCAGTTTGGGGTAATTCTGGCCAGTCCTCCGTCTGTCGAATCCCCACCCGATAGCAGCTACAAACCCATCGGCAACTGATTTTTTCGGTTGCGTCAACCCAAAGCCCTGAACAAAAGGTTGATTTAACTTCAATCAAAATTAAATTTAACTGTATCAACAGGATACAGTTAAATACCGGGAACCTGATAACGAAGCCGAAGATCCCTGAAATTCTGGCTTCGTTTTTTATTTTTGACGCAATTCATTTATTTTCAACTATTTGTGCTTGTTCTGGAGGGAGTGGAATATCATTTTGGATCATGAAAAAAGCTGTGGCACGGGTGTTGCATTAGAGGATGTCAACGAAAGTCACATAACTTGATGCGGAATCAAGAGTTATTTGACTTTGAACCCAATTTATTTTTGAACTTGAAAGGATTTGAAAAACTGTATGAAAATCGTTAACCCACTCTCATTGATCAAAACCTGCTTGCTGATGTGCGCTTTTATGGTGACGCTGGTCACCAGCACCGCTCCGGTGAAAGCGGCGATTGTGCAAGATAACCAGCCGACGGCTGTTTCAAAAACAGTGGCGGCGCCGGCCACCAAAGAACGAAAAGCCAATCCCAACACCCAGTATGGAAAAGCCCAGCAACTTTTAAAAGGTGCTGGATTGTACCGGGGTGAAGTGACTGGCTACAAAAACGACGAAACAGTTGAGGCGTTAAAAGCCTATCAACAGCAAAATAATCTGAAAGTCACCGGGACGCTGAGCAAAGAGACCAAAGACAAAATGGGGATCGTTGCCGGCACCAGCAAATCTGTAAAGTAAGATCAACTTCCATCCTTCGTTCTTCGAGCTTTACTGCAGAGTGTCTTGTTCATCCCTGAGTGTCAGGTCTTTTGACCCTTTTCCAGAATATTGGAAAAGGGTCTCTTTTTTTGTGAGTTGATTCATATTTTTGGATTTTCATTCATTATTCTGCAAGTTTGGGTTATTGAGATCACTGGGAACCCATCAGAATTGGCGCTTTCTCGAAAAATAGATAACCGGCACTGGTAGTTTTCCCGACTGATATTTGATTGAATTCAAAGTACTTAAAAGAATTAATTGCTAATAAGTGATTTCTGACTAGATTGATTTACAGTGCTATCCCACTTCCTGGCGTGAGAATTGCTAGCTTGCTGTGCATTCCATTTTTTTGAACCCCCAATCAGTTTGCTCAAAACAATCAAAAAGATAACTCCTCAGGCTGTAAACCAGCTTCTGCCTGCGAAATGCCTTGTTCCTTATCAACTTCAGTTTATTTGGAGCAGGTTTAAGTTGGTTCCTTTTTTTGCAGGTCAACAAACAAGAATTGATACGGAGGGATGTACAATGAAAGCAAAGGTTTGGTCTTTTACTCACTCCTTGATTCTCGCCATCGGGCTGATTTTGATCGCAAGCCAGGTAACGGTTTTCGCTCAGTCAGCAACGGGTGGAATTCGGGGACTTGTGACTGATGAAAGCGGTGCCGTGCTCGCCGGCGCCGAAATCAAACTCAAAGGTGTAGATACGGGTGCTGAAGCATCAACCACCACGTCTGGTGATGGATTGTTTCGCCTTCCGGCTCTGACACCAGGGTTGTATAACGTCACGGTCGTTGCCGCAGGCTTCAAGCGTGGCGAATTTACCTCGGTTGCGATTAAACTGGGGACTGACATTACCTTAAATGTCACGCTTCAACCGGGCGGCGCTGATGAAATTGTCGAAGTTTCCGCCAGTGACAACGTTGTGTTACAGCGTGATGTCTCGCAGCTTTCCACCAATTTTGAATCGCGCAAAATCACGGATTTGCCGATCAACACGGCTGGCGGTGGTGTGGACAGCATTGCCTACCTGACACCCGGTGTCGTCAACCCGGCGGATGCTGGTTTTACCAACACCAATGGCGGCGGCGGGATTTCGTCCAACGGTGGACGTTCGCGCTCCAACAACTTCAGCATTGATGGTCAGGACAACAATGACATTTCGGTGGCTGGTCCATCATTCTTTGTGGACAACGCCGACCTGGTTCAGGAATTCCAGATCATTACCAACAACTTCTCCGCTGAATATGGCCAGTCGTCAGGCGCGGTCGTGAATATCGTGTCCAAAGGTGGCACCAATGAATTTCACGGAACACTGTCATATTTCTTCCGTGACCGGAAGAATCTGGATTCGTTGACCAACATTGAACGTCGCCAGGGATTGAAAGATCCGCCAGCCCGGGTCACCAATACCTTTGGCGCCACGTTTGGCGGACCGATTGTCAAAGACAAATTGTTGTTTTTTGCCAGTTATCAGGGGATTCGGCAAACGGAATCGTCCTTGTCACAGTCCACGGCTTCGGGGTTGACCCCAACACCCGCCGGTTTGCAAACCCTGTTGGGAATTGCTGATTCCAACATTGCCGGTGTGATTCGAGCGGCGGCGCCGTTCAACATTTCAAACGGCAACCCGACCATTCGGCCTGACATCGCCACCCGGTTGATTCCGGTGACGGTGGGTGGTCGCACGGCTCAGGTTGAATTCGGTGCGATTTCGCGCCAGATCAATCAGCCATTTGAAGAAAACTTTGGTTCCATCCGCCTGGATTGGAACAAGAGCGAAAAACTGCGCATTTTTGGCCGCTATTTCTACTCCAAACAGGAAAGCGCCAATGCGACTGGAAACTTCCAGAACGGGTTCTTCGGAGATGTCCCGGCCCGCACCCAGCAGGCCGGTGGCACGATTGTGTACCAGCTTTCACCCAATGCGGTGAATGAAACCCGAATCAACTACAGCCGCATCCGCGTGTTCTTTGGCGGTGGTGGAAACAGCACGATTCCGTCAGCCAGCGATGCCGGGTCGGCGGTGGCCTTCTTTAACCTGCCGGCTGGTTTTCTGGATTGGGGCGTGGCGACCAACCTGCCCCAGGGCCGTATCAATGACAACTATCAGGTGTTAAACAATTTCTCCTACATCGCCGGGAAGCACTCGCTCAAGATGGGGCTTGATCTCAAGCGCCGCTTGACCGATTCTTTCTTCCTGCCGCTGCAGAACGGTCAGTTCAACTTCACCAATTTCAATAACTTCTCCAGCAACGTCGTTGCCTCAGGGAACATTGCATTTGGTGAAAACGTGGTGAACTTCCCGGAATTCGACCAATTCTACTATTTCCAGGATGACTGGCGGATTCGTGAAAACCTGACCCTCAACCTCGGCGTGCGCTATGAAAATAGCGGCCAGCCAATCAACGTGCTCAATGATATTACCACTGAACGTGAATCAAATCCGGAAACGGCATTGTTCCGGTTGGATGTGCCGCTTGAAGATCGCATCGTGCGCCGCATTGAAACCGACAAAAACAACTTTGCTCCTCGGCTTGGGTTTGCCTACTCCCCACGGTTCTGGAAAAAGATTTTTGGCGATAGCAACACGGTGTTCCGTGGCGGATACGGGATTGCCTATGATTTGGCGTTCTACAACATCTTGTTGAACGTGCAGACCTCAACCCCAACTGTCTTTTTGGTGAGCGTCCCCGGTGGCGCCGGAATCGTTCCGGCTGACCCAACTGGAACCTCGGTTCGTGGTGCTTTACAGCGCCTGGCGCCACTCCGCACCCTGGATCCGCGCCTGTTGAACCGCACTAATGTCGCTCAAGACTTCCATGCTCCATATACCCAGCAGTATTCCTTCGGGATGCAGCGCCAGTTTGGCACCAAGACCGTGGCTGAAGTCCGCTATGTCGGAACGACGTCAATCGGACAGTTCCAATCCGTCAATGCCAACCCGCGCATTGATGCTCTGGCACGTGATTTTCCGGGCTTCCTGCCATCAGGTGTCCGGCCATCCCCCAATGGTCGGCTGATTGCCGGTAATGGATTGCTCCGCACGCGTATCAATGGTGCGACCTCAACCTACCACTCACTGCAAACGCGATTGGATACGCAGGCGATCAAAGATTTGAACCTGGGTATTTCCTATACCTACTCTAAACAACTCGACAACGCGTCTGAAATTTTCGGAACGTTTGCTGGTGGTGCAACAACTGCTTTTGCCCAGGATCCATTTAATACAACTGGTAGTGAAAAGTCATTTGGGGCGTTTGATTTCCGCAATGTACTGGCGTTGAACTTCCTGTATGACATTCCATTTTTCCGCGAACAGCGTGGCGTCGTAGGCAAATTGCTGGGTGGTTTCCAGCTTTCTGGAACGTACCAGGCGCTACCCGGCCAGCGGTACACCCCAGTTCAGTTCTTCTTCGGCAGCCCATACAACGATGGTGGATTTACGGCGGCATTCAACGGTGCGGCTGAATCGCTGCGTCCGTTCTATGGCAACCCGAATGCACCTGTTGGAACAGTGGCGATTGACCAGCAGACCGCCACGGATGTGTTTGGCTTTACCTCAACCTCGCCAACCGGTTACTTCCTGCTCAATGCCTTCAACCAGAACGGCGCTGAGGTTCCAGTCAGCGTCAACGATGTGCGGTTCATTGCCAACACCGGTGCCACGGCCCGGATGTTTGGTTCACCATATGGCAATGTGGCGCGCAACTCAGAAAAGGGTGACCGGACTTCAATCGGAAACTTTGCGATCTTTAAGACCACCAATGTGACCGAACGCATGAAGCTGCAGTTCCGGGCTGAATTCTTTAACGTGTTTAACACCCCGAACCGGGGCGTGCCGGATCCATTCATTGATGATGCGGGAACAACCTTTGCTGATATCAATGAAAACGGTGGTGGACGCCGGACGATCCAGTTTGGTCTGAAGTTGATCTTCTAAGGTTTGCCAAAAACAAAAGTCCTCGATCTATTCTCTCCAGGAGGTGGTTATGCCACCTCCTTTTTTTGATGAATTCAACGAATGCCTGCCGCTTAAATCAGGTGAAATACTTGCCAGGCCAGGAAAGTTGGTTAGATGATAACTCCTTATGATTCAATTGGATGATTGTTTTGTAATTCAGTTCTCTCATTACGGAGTTCAGGCAAAGAAAGGCATCGGTTTGCCTGGGATTTTATTGTGGTAGGTTTAGAGTTGAATTTAACTGGAAATTTCTGGTAGGGTTCTGTATTCATGCGCGCCATCATCACCTTGCGTATGCGACTCGACTCTGCCTCAAGACAAACTCACTTTTTGATTGAAAGGCTCCCGTCAGAGGAGTTTTGGCCAGACTGCCCTTTTTTCTCCTTCCGAGAGGGCGTTACGCTTGATAGATAGCATTTCATTGATCACCAAGGCTTAGACGGTAATCCATCCCGCACACAGGTCATATTTGTATCAGGAAAAGGAGCAATTCTTTACGAATTGCATTGGGAGGCTCAACGGATGTCTTACAGACTGGAGCAAACGTCTTTCCCGAAGATTCTGTGTGAATGCCATAAACAGCGGCTCAGCGGAACTCTGTCAATTAACCATAATTCCATCAACAAATCGGTTTACTTTGAGGATGGCGCCACGGTCTATGCCAGTAGCGACATTATCAGTGAGCGGTTTGGCGAACGGTTGCGCCTGTCCGGAAAGCTTTCTCCGGAACAGTTTGATGAGGCCATCCTGTGCATGCACCTGAGCCAACACCAGCTTGGTGAATGTCTCATTGACCTTGGCTTTCTGCAGGAGGCCGAGGTGAAAACCCTGCTGACCGAACAAGTGACCCAAATCATCTTTTCGCTCTTTACCTGGCAGGAAGGGCAATATGACTTCAAGCCTGGCCGAATTGAGATCAAAGGGTTTCGCCTGGCAATGCCAACAGCGGAAATTATTTTTGAGGGCATCCGCCAGCTTCCGGATCAGCAACTGCTTCGACGCTGGTTGGGGGATTTTAATCGCAAGGTTGTCCCGGCATCTGATCCCTACATGCTCTTTCAAACCGTTTCGCTCAAACCTCACGAGGCTTATGTCATTTCACGCATGGACGCCCCGTTGAGTATCAATGAGCTTCTGGCAATTTCGGGAATTCCTGAAGAGCAACTGTTGCGAACAATTTGTGCCTTGAAAATGGCGGGGATTGTGGAAAGCCTGGAAGGTGATACTCGACCACAACTATTTACAAATTCCGTGGCCGAAAGCATGCAGTCACCATCGGATGCCCAGTTCCAGAGCGTTGATGCCGCCGCTGCCGCTCAGTTGTGCTTTGAAGTGACCGAAGTGGTCCGGCAAATCGAACAAAATGCCGATCACTATCAGGTGCTTGGCGTCAACCGTCGAGCCACCCCAGAAGAAATCAAAAAGGCGTATCGTGAGCGGGCCAAGAAGTATCATCCAGATCGTCATTCACAACTGGCCGCCTTCGATTTTCAAATAAAATCAGAGCTGGAACGAGTGTTTATTCGGGTGCAAGAAGCCTATGGCACGTTAGGTGATGAAACCAAGCGCCGCAAATATGATGCCGCTGTGCGCTTTCCAACGGCGCCCACGGCGCCACCTTCCTCGGGTGTCTCGACAGCGGCGCCACGACCACCAATGACGCCCCCGGTGTCCACCACGGCGCCACGACCACCAATGACGCCACCTCCAGGGAGTCGCCCTACCTCGACCTTTACGCCAACACCAACAAATCAGCCGTTGCGTCCAGCACCACCGCCGTCTGGGCCAAATGCGCCATATCCACCTGCCAGTCCGTACCAAACTCCAGCACCCTATCAGCCTGCTCCATCGGCATCAACCTATCCGCCGCCAGCCAGACCACCAGCACCGCCGGCAGGGACATATCCACCAGCCCCCCCAGCCGGGCAACGACCAGCAACTCCGCCGGGGCAGCCCCAGTACAATACCCCGCTCTCGGTTCAACCGCCGCCAGCCGGGCAACGACCAGCAACTCCACCAGGGCAACCCCAGTACAACACACCAAAGCCGTTTCAATCTCCTCCTTCAGGGCCAAACCCGGTACCGCCAGCGGCACCTTCGTCAACCTATCCACCTCCGTCTTCGACGTATCCACCCCAAGCCCGTCAGCCGAGTGGAAACTATCCACTTCCAGCTTCGACATATCCACCACAATCCCGTCAGCCGAGTGGAAACTATCCACCAGCCGGAAGAGCAACCCCATCCACTGGTACTCCCAATCCGTTACCACCATTGCAAACAAGCGGAATTAGCGCAAATTTAAGCGCTTCAGAATATTACATGCGGTGTATTGAATATTTAGGGAATAACGATCTTGAGAAAGCCTATCAGGCCATCCGGCGGTCGGTTGAAATGCGCCCGAAGAATTCTGAGTACCATGCCCAACTGGCTCGGGTCCTGATGAAGATGCAGGGACGCAATAAACAGGCCGAAAAAGAATATTTGGTCGCCATTGAGCTGGATTTGGAAAACCCTGACTTGCCGGATTTATATGTCGAACTTTCGGACCTCTATCGCAAATTCGGCATGGAACTCAAGGCAAATGAAATGCTCGGTAAGGCACTGGAAATTAACCCTGACCACTATGAAGCGAAGGAAAAAGCTGAAAAACACGCGCCACCGCCAGAGCCGACCTGGAAAAAAGCCAGTGGTCGGTTTGGCTCACTGGTTGGGAAAGTTTTTAACAAAGGTGATAAAGGGGGGAGTTAACCATGGAGCGCAAACTGAAGAAAGTGGCTTCGGGTCTATCCTTAAACACAACTTCTTCAGCCCATTTTTTTCAGTTCGAAAAAGTACCGTCGCCTGTCAGAGTACATTCTGATTGCGTTTTTTTGAGACCTGCGCTATTGTGCCGCTTTCCTTTTTTATGGCGGTTGTAGCTCAGTTGGTTAGAGCGCCTGGTTGTGGCCCAGGAGGTCGTGGGTTCGAGACCCATCAATCGCCCCACTTGGAATTAAGATAAGGGCTACGCGCACACTGCAGCGTGGCCTTTTTTCATTTCTGGAAGCCTTTTTCCTATCCTCAGGGTCCGAGGGTTGACCCAAGCTCCTCTGACAATCATTCTTCCTAACACCGGCTACGCTTATGATGGATTCTTCTGCATTTGCCCAACCCGAGGGGTTTGACAGTTCTTCACTACCGGTTCTTCACCTTCAAGAAATCAGTAAACAATTTGGTACCCAGCCGGTGCTGAGAAACATCAGTTTTTCAGTTCAGCGTGGCGAAATTTTTGGCTATATCGGTGCCAATGGGGCTGGAAAAACCACAACCATCAAAATCCTGACCGGTTTAATCAAGCCAAGCCAGGGAAATGCCTTCGTTTGCGGCCACAGTATTCTGACTGACTCCTTACACGTCAAAGCACGCGTTGGATATCTTCCTGAATCCGGTGCCTTATTTGAAAAGCTCTCTGCCCGTGAATATCTCACCTTAACGGGTCAACTTCATAAATTACCCGCCCATCAGCTTCCGGATTGTGTTCAGGAATGGCTCAAATTCTTTGGACTTTCAGACAAGGCTGACCAGCAAATGGGGACATTCTCAAAAGGCATGAAGCAGAAAGTCTGCTGGATTGCCGCCTTGATGCACAACCCAGATGTCTTGATTCTGGACGAGCCGTTAAACGGGTTGGATGTCGAAACCGTGGCGCGGGCGAAAGATCTGATGAAGTATCTGGTGGCGAGTGGAAAAACCATTTTTTACTCATCACACATGATTGATATCGTCGAAAAAGTATGCACCCGCATCGCCGTGCTCAATGCTGGTCGGTTAATTGGCATTGGCACGATTCCGGAAATTGTAGCCTTATCTGGAGAGCCCACCCTTGAGCAAGCTCTTTTAAAACTGTGGCAAGGTCAGCCATTGCACCACCCCTCCGAATCGAATGATAAAATGACAAGGTGACAAGGGGACAGGGTGACAAGGGAACAAGGGGACAGGGTGACAAGGGAACAAGGGGACAAGGGGGACAAGGTGACAAGGTGACAAGGTGATCATATGTCAAAATCGCAGTTTGCCACCTTGTCACTCAGTACAAGTCCTCATAAATAGGGGATGGAATTTCGGTGATTCCGAATTGGCTTTCGCCCGAATAGCCGGTGGTTTGCCGCTTTGGGCACACCACCGGAGCTTCAATCCACAGTGGTTCGCGTCCGGATGGGCGCTGGAAGCTGGTTCGGGTCCCGGTTTTCGTGGAATTTCCGGCTTCTGACTCACGACTCCTGTTCCAGCGCCCATCCGGGCGCGAATCCGTGATGGCGGCTCTGTCCGGTGGCCGCGTGTCCAAAGCGACACTTGCCACCAGCTATTGTCCAGCGCCCATCCGGGCGAAAACCAATGTTTCTGCCAGCGAGTAGTCGAATTTCATCCCCCCTTTTATGGGGACTTGTACTCAGTCATACAGTCACCTTGTCACTTCATCATCTTGTCACCCTCACTTCATTATGCTTCCAGCCCATTGTTTTCTCACTCCTGCTGCTGCCGTTGTCGAAGGTCAGCTTGATCTGACACAGCTTCGAGTTATCGTCACCATGAATTTGAAGCAGGCGCTCAGACCTGGCAAAGATCCAGTGACGGGCAGCGTCGGAAATCCCATTCGCCAAATTTTGCTTTCAATGGGGGCATTCGGGGTGTTGTTTTCCCTCAATATTGACCGGTTTGCCGATCTGCCCAGCTATCTCATCATGCTGTTTGCCTCGACCTTCCTGATTGCGAGCCTCAACATTGCCCCCGACCCATATGACGTTCGCCAACGCAATCTGGAGACCTTTCATTCAAAAGCAATTACCCAGAAAACACTCCTCACCGCGCGAATCGCTGTGTTGTTCATTATCGTGAACTTCATTGCGGTCAGTTACTCGTTGATTCCGTTGATTGTCTCAGTGTTTTACCTTGACTGCCCGGTGGTGCTGGCCGTCTGTACTTTGATTTTATTGCTGATTGGGTGTTTTTCACTGGTGGTGTACTGGCTGGTGGTCTTGATGGTGGCGGCCCAATTTATTGGGATTGATCGGGTTCGCCAGATGTCGCAGGGGCTTTTTCTGCTGGTGTTAATCGGCATCATTGGCATTTCATTTGATTTTTTTGGGGTCAACCGCCATCCCTTTTCCCAGGAAGTTGAAAAATTATCGCTGACTGATTCAGTGTGGGTGAAGTTTTTGCCGTCAACCTGGTTTGTTGATTCTTTGGTTGGCGACCTGTCACTGGTGGCTAACACCGAACGACTGGTGATGCTGGTAACGGTGTGTGGTGCCATTGGGATTATCTGGCGAATTGATACCGAAGGGTATTTTCCGCGCTTGATTGAAAAGCTCTCAGAGCCGGCCTCTCAGCCCACGTCCAGTCCCCTGTCGGTAAAATTATTGAGCCTGTACCGACTGATTCCACCCGTGCGCCGATGGGTGATTCCCGATCATACCTTTGCGCTGGCGTCACTGGTCTTGACGGTTACCCAGCGCGAAGAGATTTCACGCATTCGGACCCTGGTCCCGCGGGTGTTTATGATCCTGTTTTTTTTGGCTGGATTTAGCTCGTTTCGCCCAGAAGCCCATTTTTTCGGGTTACTCATGCTGAGCTACTATGGATTTTCGGGAGTAATCGAAGGGCTGGATATCATCAAGCAAAGTTCTCACGCTTCAGCTTGCTGGATGTTGCAGGTCATTCCACTTAGGGGAAAAGACATTCTCAAAGGTTTGCGCCTGACAGTGATGGTGAAATTTTTTGCATTTCCAGCCGTCCTGTTGCTGGTCATGTTTTACAGCTTTCACCCTTTTCTCATCGCAACATTGCTGGCCATTGGTTTTTTCATTATTGCCAGGGTTTTAATCCCCGTGTTGCTGATTGCACAGCCTACTTATCCGCTCTCTCAAGACCAGCGGACAACCCAGTCGCTCATTGGATTCTTGATCGGAATGGTGGTGATTTTCTTCGCGGCGATGGGGTATGGCGTGATTACCCTGCTGGGATCGCTTTTGGGCTACTTTGGGCTGGCGGTGGCTGCTGGCGGGCTGGTTGGCCTGGTTGGCCTGGAGTATGTGCTCGATTTGCAGGCAGCCCGTCGGTTGCAGGCCGTTGGTGTGAAGGATTAGGGTTCAGGGGTCTTGAAGGGATGAGGGATGAGGGATGAGGGATGAAAAAAATCACCTTGTCACCCTATCACTTTGTCACCCTGTCACCTTGTCACTTTGTCATCTTGTCATTTTGTTACCTTGTCACCCTGTCACTTTGTCACCCTGTCATTTTGACCTGGTCAAACCCACTCTAGTTTTCTTCCGATCAAATCCACATCTAAAAAATAAGCGGTTGATTCGTGTCCGTAGCGAGCAAAGCACGCCTGCATCCGCGAGGCAATTTCTTCTTGATGTGAAAGAGCCAAAGCCAGGGCTGATGGTCCCGCACCACTCAAGGCAGTTGCAAGCAATCCGGGGTGTGAAAGCCCCAGAATGTCTTCCAGCCCTGGAATGTGACGGGCGCGAAATCCTTGATGTAACCGGTCCTGCATCGCTTCGCCCAGCAAGTCAAACCGTTTGTCTTCCAGGGCAGTCAATAAAAGTCCGATGCGTTGCATCTGGAATACCACGTCGGCTCGCGAAAGGGAATCAGGCAACACGGCCCTCATCGTCTGTGTAGACAGTGGAAAATGCGGTCTGACCACGATGCAGGAAATTTCGGGGGGCCAGGCCCGTCGCAGCAGGTATGGCGCCCCAGCTTCACGTTCACACAACAGGACCAATCCCCCCAGCCGGGCTGGTGCCAGGTTATCTGCATGGGACTCAAAGACCATCGCGTGTAACAAAAACTCGTCAAGCGTCAATTCACGGCCCAGAAAACTCTCAACCAGTGATACCCCAGCGACAATAGCGGCGGCACTGCTTCCCAGGCCGCTCCCCAGCGGGACATCGTTGATCATTTCAAGCGTGAGGGCCGGAAGTGAAATCCCCATCGTTGCCGCTGTGTGGTGAGCCACCTGACAGATTAAATTTTCTTCAGGTCGGAGCGGAATGTGGGTCGCCGCGCTTCCAGTTGCCGTCAGTTTCCAGTCACCAGCCTCCGCATGCCATGTGCCGCGAAGCGTTAAATACAGGCCCAGGGCCAGTCCAAGGGTATCAAATGCAGGTCCAAGGTTGGCGGTCGAAGCCGGAACACGAATTGAAAAAGTGGAATAAGCCATGACGAGGGAAGAATGAAGAATTGAGAATGAAAAATGAAGAAAGTGGTTAGTGGTTAGTGGTTAATTTAGTGGTTAGTGGTTAATTTAGTGGTTAGTGGTTAGTGGTTGGTTTAGTGGTTGGTTCTTGGTTCTTGGTTCTTGGTTTTTGGTTCTTCTTCGAAAGCATTGATTTCTAACCACTAACCACCAACCACTAACCACCAACCACTAACCACTAACCACTAACCACTCATTGGTTTCTTCATTCTGTTTTTTAGCTGGTGAGCCGGTTGGTTGTTTCCTGCAACTGGTTGCGGAGTCGGTTTTCATCAAAGGTCAGGACATTCTGGCCGTCAAACAAAACTTTTCCGCGCACCATCGTCATAATGACATCACGACCACTGGCCGAGGCCAGTAAGGCAACTGCCGGATCGTGAACTGGTTGGGTATGCGCTCCAGAGAGTGAAATGGCCGTGATATCAGCGTCTTTTCCGACATCGAGGGTCCCAATGCGGTTCTCCAGACCGAGGGCCGTGGCCCCACCGAGGGTCATCCATTCCAGCAGGTCCGAAGCCGGCAAGACGGAGTCATCACCCATTGAAGCCCGGTGGAGCAGTCCTGTAAAGCGTGCTTCATCAAGCAAATCACATACATTGTTGCTGGCCACACTGTCAGTTCCGAGCCCAACCGGGATTCCCCGGCGGCGCATGCGCAGGGCTGGGGCAATTCCATGACCAAATTTGGCGTTTGATTTTGGGCAATGGGCAACGCGGGCGTCCCAGAGTGAAAGCAACCCGATATCTTCTTCTGTGGCGCGAACACAATGCACCAGGAGTGGTTTTACTCGCAGCACATTCAAATCAGCCAGATAGCGGATGGTCGAAACGCCAGGCGGTGACCATTGGATATCCCGGCGGCGGTATGAGTCGCCGATGGGACCAAGCCCTTGCCGCATAAAGTCTTCCTCGGCCTGGGACTCGGCGGCATGGATACACATGGGAAGTTTGTCTTGTTCGGCAAATTCAGTCGTCAGTTGAAACAACAATTTTGAAACCGTATATGGCGCATGCGGTGAAATCCCAACTTTAACCAGCGATGTTTCATGGCGGCGTAAGGTCTGGATTCTCCGTTTTAAGTCGCTCAAGCTGCGTTTGGCTTTGAGCATTTCGAGGCCAAAGACTTCTTGATACACAATTCCACGGACACCGCCAGTGACCATGGCATCCATGGCTGAGCCTGAATCACCCGTATCCGCCAGTGTCGTAATGCCCGCCCGAATGGCTTCGATCACGCCCCACCGGGCTGCAATTTGGAAATCCGAGGCCCGCAACCGTTCACGTTTGAGTTCAACCAGCTTTGTAATCCAGGGGTAAAACGGCAATTCATCGAGGAGCCCCCGCAAAGCGGTTAATTCCAAATGGGAGTGAACGTTCACAAAGCCCGGTGTGAGCGCAGTTTCACCTAAATTGACAGTTTGATAAGGACCATCTTTGGCAACACTTTCACGAACGGTTTCTTCCGGTCCAACCGCGGTAATGAGTCCATTGTGAACGGCAACCGCGCCGTGTGGAATCGGCGGGATCGAAACCGGAAGTACCCATCGAGCAGAATATACAATTGTCATAATGCGTTTTGTAACCAGTCGTTCAAAGTCAAAAATCAATGATTGCAAGTCGAAGGGAAAAACAGGAGCTCAGGGTTGGTTGTCGTAAGCCGGAAATAATAAGTGTGTTTGGTGGATGAATCTATCGAATAGTGTATCAAGACAGTTGAGGATTCAGGTTCAGGTTCGAAATTTTTGATTGTTTTTCCCAGGTCAGCCTTCCTGGCGGGATTGCCAGAAAGCCAGACTGGCATAGGTCACGGCTGATGCGCGTTCGATTTCATGCCATTGCTCGTAGTGAAGGACTTCACCCTCACAGTCGCCAAAAACATCAAGCGCGTCCAAAAAAGTCAGCATTGGAGGGAATCCACAGACCTTACGCGCATCCTGATCCTGGGCAATGTGGGTCAAGAGGGCCTGAGCATTGCGTTGCTCAACCACGGACAGGAGTTCGGAATCAGCCTGGGCAACGGTTTCCAGTTTTTCCTCGGCATCAAACGGATCCCCAAATTTGCGCCCAATGTGGGCCAGGTCACCGCCAACAAGCAGGCAACTGGATTGGGTATGTGACTGAAGCGTGGTCCGGAGTGCTTTGACAAAGTCTTGATATTCAAGCTCGTCTGGATTTTCAGTCCCGACTGATCCATCCAGCAGGGCCTGAAATGAAGTGCATAAAATCGGTACAATCCGCAGTCGCCCTTGTTCAGCCGCTTTCGGAAACAGGTGTTGCAGAAAAATAACCTGAAACTCGATTGAATGCTCATGCCGGTGCGAGGTGTCATCCTGGCTAATGCTGCGGCCAAGTTGGACTTCGAGATGTTCTAAAAAAGCCACGTCGCATTGAAGCTGGCCAAAGGGCGTTTCATACGCCTTTCGAGAGGCCATAAACAGTCCGTTTCCGCCATAGTGAGAAGTTCCCAATATGATGAAGGTTTGTTCCGAGGTCGGATCGCTTTCGAAGTGAGCCAGGCTCTCGCCTAAAACCCGGTATGCCGGAGCATAGACCGCTCCGCCAACCCGCAAATCTATGTGTGGTGAGATCAACCCCACCAGGCGCGAGTCAGGACGTGCTTCAACCGGCGGACCACCAGCCAGAATCTCATCGAGTCGAGCACGGAGCGCGTCAATTTCAGCCGGGTAACTGGCTCCGGCGTGAGCGCAAGGCCGAACTGGCGACGAACGAAACGCCTCATCAATTTTTGCCTGGAATTGTTCAAACCGGGGGCTGTCAAACAACAAAAACGAATCAAACATCTCCAGAATTTGAACAATTCGCTCCCGAGGGATCGTGATACCAGCTTGAAATCGAATGGCCTGCTGCATGTTCTCAACCGTATGTTGCCCGTCACAAAACAGCAGGAATAGCCCCAGAGCTTCGGGAATGATCACCGGCTCCGTGTAGTTTTGCGGGTCATGGGCGATCAATACCCGTTCTTCCTCAGCTTCGGCTGGAATCAGTTGGATTTGGCGCAATCGAGGGCGCTCTGGCAAAGGAAGATGAAGGTTTGAGTGCATAGGAGTTTGGTGGCCTGTTGCCAATCCTGAATGGTGGAATATGAGTGACGCACAATCAAAAATGAAGGACGATCTATTTAGCCTGAATCTGGTTTGAACGCAACCTCAAACTCAAGCAAAATCTTGGATTAAGAGGGGTTAAAACTCTAACATGCCCCGCTTGTTTTTGTACCGATCCAGGATGCGCCGCACATAATTACGCGTCTCCGGGTAATCAATGCGGGCCACATACTCATCGGCGGTCAGTTGTGGTTTCCCTGCCTGAGCCGGTGCATTTCGCCATCGTTCGGCCTGGCTTGGACCAGCGTTGTATCCGGCGAGCATCATCGGAACGACAATTTTCTCAGCCTGATACCGCTGACGGAGCAAATCCAGATACCAGCACCCAATGGCCAGATTGATTTCCGGATATTGCAACAAATCATCTTCAGTGAGTTTTGATGCCTGGGAAGCCGACAGATTTGGGACGCGTCTGGCCATTTCACGGGCAAAGTTGGCGGAAGCATTTTGTTCACGCCGTTTTTGTTTCCACTCGGTAATCACCACGGGGGTAACCTGCATCAGGCCGACGGCACCGGCGCCGCTCCGGGCTTTGGGATTGAAGTACGATTCTTCATAAACAATTGCCCGGACCAGTTGCTCTTCAAGTTTATATTCTTTGGCTGTTTTTGAGATGAGCCCGTCAAAGCGGTGAATCCGCCAGTAGGTATAGCCGAAAAAACTGGCTGACACCACCAGCACAAACAGTACAAATGAAAGAAGTTGTCTTTTGAGAGAACGAGCCATAAACCTGAGTACTGAGTACCGTGAGCCGTAATGACGCCGAAGATAGCGGGCTGAAGACGTTGGGCTGAGAAAACCAGGGCTCAGGGCTTGGGGCTGAAGAAATTGGTTTTATTTCATCCCTCATCCTTCTTCCCTTCCTTTGCTCCGAGCCTGCGAGTCTTCAACCCCCAGCCCTGAGCCCATATGCGCCAGGAGAAGGAAGTTTGAGCCTGTGTGAGACAAGAAGATGGGGAGACACGGAGACAATTCACCAGGGTTGTCAGGTTGAATCAGTTCCGATTGAGAGCGGGGGAAGGCGACCAGTTGTTTTTTCTCCCTGTCTCCCGGTCTCCTTGTCCAGATCGGGCTCTGTTTCCTTCTCCTGGCGCTTACGAGCCCTGAGCCCGAGGATTTTTCAGCCCGAAAAATCCGACGAGGTGGAGGCTTGCAAAGAGGGCGTCTTTGTCCGGCGGCCAACGTGCTATGCTCCAAAAAAATAAATCAATAACCTGCAGTTCTGAGAGAAAAACTATATGGGCAAGATTGGGCTACTGGCAATGGATGTTGATGGAACATTGCTTACACCAGACGGAAAGGTAACCGAACGAACACGACAGGCCCTGGAGCAGGCAGAACGCGCCTATCAGGTACACCTGGTGCTGGCAACCGGACGCCGGTTTCATGCCGTGCGCCCAGTTGCTCAAAATCTTGGCATTCGCACTCCTATCATCACCCACAATGGCGCACTCATTAAAAATCTGGAAACCAGGTCAATTTATCGGTATCACTGGCTCGAAAACGAGATCGCCCGCCGCTTGATTGAGCTTGGGAAACAGTTTGGGGCTGATACGCTGGCACTGGAAGATCCCGAAGGGGACGGACGGATCCTGACTGACAGCGTCTCGGAAAATAATGTTCCGCTCAAACGGTATCTCGAAATGAATCGGGCCTATGTCCGCCCGGTACCAAGTTTATTGCAGGAAGTCAGAGGCCCGGTGATTCAGGTGATGTTTTGTGGTCCTTGCCAGCCCATGGCTGAACTGGCTGAACTGCTCATGGCTGAAATGTCGGAAGTCACCCGGTTACTGATGACCTCCTATCCTCGCAACGATATGACCATCCTGGATTTACTCAACCCGGCGGCATCAAAAGGAACGGCATTGGAGTTTGTGGCTGAATTCTTTGAAATTGACCAGTCCGAGGTCATGGCAGTGGGAGACAACCATAATGATATTGATATGTTGCAGTATGCAGGTGTCGGCGTGGTGATGGGGAATGCCGAACCGGAACTGCTGGAAATGGGCTTTCACCGCACTTCATCCAACACGGAAGACGGGCTGGCGAAAGCGGTGGAACGGTTCATCCTGGGAATCAAGTAAAAGCGGAATGAAGAACCGCTGTAGTGGTTAGTGGCTAGTGGTTAGTTGTTGGTTCTTGGAAGGTATTGATTTCTAACCACTAACCACTAACCACTAACCACTAACCACTAATCACTAACCACTAACCACATTCTCAATTCTTCATTCTTTCCTCCGGATCGGGGTTGGTCGGCCATCATCGCCGACCGCAACATAAATCACATCGGCTTCAGTGACTTTGACGATTTTGCCCGGTTCGCGCCAGCGTTCAGATTCAACCACGACGTGGACGGTCACTGATGTCCGACCGACCCGCGAAACTTCAGCGTAAAAGCTTACCAGATCACCAACATAGACCGGCTCCACAAAAATCACTTCCTTCATGGCCACAGTTACATATTGATGAGACGCCAGTTCGCGTGCCGGAACCGCCCCGGCCAGGTCAATGTAGCTCAAAATGACGCCGCCAAAGATGGTTCCAAAGGCATTGGTCTGGTGAGGCATCATCATGGTTCGAATGGCGGGTGCTTTTCGTGGAGGGAGGGCGGAAGATGGTGTTTCGTTCATAAGTACTTTGCCTGGTAAAAATTCTGTTGTGGATTGTGGTATACCGTTCGGGGTTCAGGGTTCAGGGTTTAGGATTCAGGAAAGTACATATTTTTCAATAATTTAACTTTTTACTCATCCAAAAAAAAGCGTTTAATCAGTCCTTTTTCCGTCACCTGAAATGCAGCGGGTGATTTGACCATGGCGCGCCCTTTTGACACAATAGGAATTCCACTCCGATCTCAGCCTTGCATACCCAGCCCAGCCTTTCACAGGAAGTGTCCCATGTTCGAGTACTTTCCCGAAAATGAACTTGAGTTTTTGCGTGAGTGTGAGCTCTATGCCAACCTTTCGGAAAGGACGCTCCAATCAATTTTTAAACGTGGTCGCCTGGTTCAGCTTTCACCTGGGCAGGAATTGTTTCAGGTCGGATCGTCAGCCGACAACTTTTATGTGGTGAAGTCAGGGATGGTGGAAATTTGCCGGTTGGGTGACAAACCCGATGAGGTGGTGACGGTGGCTTTTTTGGGGCGTGGCGATTCAATCGGTGAACTTACGATGTTGACCGGGACTGACCACGCGGTGCTGGCTCGGGCGCCAGAAGGTGGCGAAGTGTTTGAAGTCCCTCGGCGCAATTTCCGAACTATGCTTGAAGCCTACCCGGAGTTTGCCATTCACCTCTGCAATACCTTTGCGGAACGGCTGGAATCTTCGGTCAAGAATGAAAGCGGCACCCGGAACCGGCAGTTCCACGGGCATTTAAAGTATTTTGACCTCGCCACCGTTATCCAAACGATTGTGGTGTCGCGCATGACCGGGCGACTGGTTGTGACGGATGATTTTGGAAATGCCTACTCGGAAATATATTTTGACGCTGGTGATCCTTCGTGCGCCAAAATCGGCCATTTATCTGGGCCAGAAGCCTTTAATCAGCTTTTTCAACCACCACCGGTTGAAGGAACATTTGATTTTAAGAGCGGAGAACGTCCACCCAGGGAATTATTGGGCTTGTTTGAAGGCTGCCCTCCAGGGATGAATATGCTGATGGACGCGATCCGGATGCAGGATGAACTCGATAATTTCCGCCCGCAGATTGATCTTGAATCAATCTACCAGCCCCAACAAACCGAACTGATCTGGGAAGGCGAAGAACGCTATCTGGTCCTGGCCAATGACATCTGGTATCGCCTGCACGCCGAACAGCCAACGGTGGTCCAGCTCCTGCAGGAAGTTCCGTCGTGCCATTATGGAGTCTATTATGTTTTGGCCACGATGAAACAGGCTGGGCTGATCGTCTCATCCATGGACACCGGGTTATGGCAGAAAGTTGATTCGGCGGAGGGTTGGGGTTTGCTCGATGACGACGATGTCTGATTCCAGTCTCAAAACAGCTCAGATCGAGGTTTCCATTTGAAACAACCCAATGTTTCAGGTACTGGGTTTAACTTCTCGCTTCTCGCTCCTCGTCCCTCACTTTTCCATTTTGCTATTTTGCGTGAGGGGTCTTGTGGTAGAGTCGGCAAGTGCAATCCCTTGTTTTTTCGTTTCAGCACCCATTTTTGATCGAACCAAGCATATTTTAGGAGGATGTTTACCCATGGCCGAAGATTCAGCCTCAACCAAACTTACCTTTTTTCTGGTCGGTGCCGGAATCGGCGCCGTCGTCGCGCTGCTGTTTGCGCCAAAATCAGGCCGTGAACTCCGCGGCGACATTGCTGATGCCAGCAAGCGTAGCGTCGAATATACCCGGGACAATGCCCGTCGGCTTGGTAGCAAGGCATCTGAATTGTATGAAACCGGGCGTGAGAAAGCCACTCACCTCAATGAACAGGTCAAAGAACGAACTTCCGGTTTGATTGGTGCCGGGCGCGAGCGGGTTGAAGAACAACGCCAACGTCTGGCGGCGGCGATTGATGCCGGCAAACGTGCCTATCAGGACAAAAAAGCCGAAGTCCAGGCGCTCGAAGCAGCACTGGAGGAAGCTGAACCAGAAGAAGTATAACCCCCACGTTTTCATCACGTTGTGTTTGACAACTTAGCCGAGAGGAGGCATTGGAGCCAGGGCTCCTGGGCCTCCTTTTTTCTTCACCTACTCACAGTGACTTAAGGTTGAGTAAACGGGTGTCATTGATATGGAACTCTTGACATATGGAATTCTGGCGATTGCCGGCCTTCAGCTCTTTATCTTAATCGGCATGCTGGTTGCCCTGATGAAAGTAGCAACGATTATCCAGAGCTTACATGGCCAAACCGAACCGCTTATCGCTCAAACACGCACGACGGTTGAGAGTCTCAAGCCATTGCTGGAAAACTTAAATGCAACGGTCATTGAAACCAAACCCCTGGTTGAGCAGGCTCGGGCTTCGGTGATGGCGGTGACTCCGGTTCTGGAGCAAACCCAGCAGATCCTGGCGACCACCAACGAAACCACACTCCTGGCCAAACAAGCCGTGACCACGCTCAAAACCGAAGCCGAAGCCTGCATGGCGGCAGTCACCACAACCACACGCGAAATCACCCGGATGACCGAGGAAGAAGCCCGTGAAATCCGTGATTTGGTTCAGGAGACGACGGACAAGATCCATCTTCAGATTGAACGCTTTGACCGGGTGGCCTCGCGGACGGCCTTGCGCATTGACGACACAGCGGGTCTGGTCCAGCGCGATGTGCTCAAGCCAATCAGCGAAATTACGGCGGTTCTGGCCGCGACCAAGGGCTTTCTGGAGGTTCTGTTTGCCGAAGAACGCAAGCAAATTGACCAGGCTTATCAGGATGAAGAGATGTTTATTTGAGCGCCTACCCGATGGTCAAACCCTCATCCAACGAAGCGGTCAGCCTGAAGTGTGTTGAGGCTGACCGCTTTCGTGTCTGTCTCTGAAAAAATTGAATTGCAAAGCGAGTAAATTTTTATGAACTCAATTCCTTTCTTTCCCCGGCTAAGTCGTTGGGTTGCAAGTATCTTTAGTCTATTTCTGATCCTTGGGCCAGGGGTGAGTATCTGGGGCGCCGAGAAAAGGCGGGCCGTTGAAACGGTTGATATCATTTTGCGTGGCGGCCAGGTGGTGACCATGGACGCCGAACACCACGTGTATGCGAACGGGCTGGTTGCCATCAAAGGCGACAAAATCGTGGCGGTGGGTGATGCCAAAGAGCTTGGGGCGCGCTATCGGGCCAAAACGCTGATTGATGCCACTGGCAAAGCCGTAATTCCCGGCCTGATCAATACTCATACCCACGTGCCGATGTCCCTGTTCCGGGGTGTGGCCGATGACTTGTTACTCCAGGACTGGTTGCAGAATTTTATCTTCCCGGCAGAAGCTAAAAATGTGACGGCGGAGTTTGTCCGTGCCGGAACACGGCTTGGCTGTCTGGAAATGATTCTGGGCGGTACAACCTGCTTTGTGGATATGTACTATTTTGAAGACCACATTGCCGATGAAACCCACAAGGCCGGGATGCGTGCCGTTTTGGGCGAAACGGTGCTCGATTTTCCAGTGCCGGACGCCAAAACTCCGCAGGATGGGCTGAAATACGCCGAAGCCTTCATCAAGAAATACAAAGGGAACCCGCTGATTACACCAGCCATCGCACCGCACGCCCCCTATACCTGTTCACCGGATTTACTCAAAGCCGCGAAAGCACTGTCTGACCGCTACGAAGTGCCGCTCGTAACCCACCTGGCCGAAGACTATAGCGAAGTTGATATCATCAAGGGTCGCTACCAGGCCCGCCCGGTCGAACACGTCGAGAAAATGGGACTGCTTGGGCCCCGCGTGATTGCCGCCCACGTGATCCAGGTAACCCCGGAAGAAATCCAGATTCTCAAAAACCACGGCGTTGGCGTGGCACACAATCCCCAGAGCAATATGAAACTGGCCGCCGGGGTGTCACCCGTGCCAGATATGTTAAAGGCTGGCCTCGGGGTTGGCCTCGGAACCGATGGGGCGGCGTCAAACAACGACCTGAATATGTTTGAAGAAATTGACACGGCAGCCAAACTTCACAAGGAATTTTCCCGCAACCCAACCGTGGTTTCGGCCCGCGAGGCGCTGGAAATGGCAACCATTGGCGGCGCCCGGGCCATTCATCAGGAAGACCGGATTGGTTCGATTGAAACGGGCAAGCTGGCGGACCTGATTGTGGTGAATCTGGATACCCCACACCAGTGGCCGGTGTATAATCTCTATTCGACACTGGTCTATGCCACCAAGGCGTCTGACGTCGAAACCTCGATCATCAATGGAAAAATCGTGATGCGCGACCGCAAAGTGCTCACACTCAATCCAGTTGCCATTCGCAAAGAAGCCCTGCTCTATCGCACGCGCATTCTGGAAAGCCTGAAGAAATAGGGCGGAAGAAAGCAGAATAAAGAATGAAGAATGAAGAAATTATTTGGTAGCTGATCCCTTGTTCTTAGCCCTTAGAAGCCGGTACCTTCGAAAAATCAAAAACCAGTACTTGAGAACGAACTGCCCGGTACGAAGCACCCATCACCAACCCATTTTCTTCATTCTTCATTTTCAATTCTTCATTCTCCAGAAAGAGGTTACCCAATGGATCGTGAAATCAAGGAACTTGAAAAAGCGCTCGAACAGATTTGGGATATCGCGCTGAAGTTTGGACTTGATCCATTTCCAGTGCATTTTGAGATTGTGCCGGCTACCGTGATGTATGAAATCGGGTCCTATGCCCTGCCTGGTCGGTACTCACACTGGACATTTGGGAAAGCCTATCATCGGATGAAAATGATGTATGACCTTGGACTGTCACGTATTTACGAGGTTGTCATCAATACGAATCCTTCCTACGGCTTCTTACTCGAAACCAACTCCCTGACCCAAAATAAGCTCGTCATTGCCCATGTGCTCGGTCACGTTGATTTCTTTAAAAACAACGCCTATTTCTCACGTACCAACCGCCGGATGGTTGACGAAGTTGGTGTCCATTCGTCGCGCATCAACGAGTATGAATTCACCTATGGCCGTAAGACCGTCGAAGAGTTCCTGGATGCGGTCTTGTCAATTGAAGAACACGTTGACCCTGATTTCCTGATCAAAAAAGCCCGGAATCAAACCCCGTCAGAACGCCAGAAGAAAGGTGCACGTCAGGGCAAATATGACGATATGTTCACCGATCAGGAGCTGGACCGAAAAACCGAAGCCCCAAAAATTTATGTGCCCGGTGAACCAGTGCTGCCTGAAAAAGATCTGGTCTGGTTCATTGCCCAATATTCGCCGATCCTTGAACCCTGGCAACGCGATATCATGAGTATGGTCCACGAAGAAATGTTGTACTTCGTGCCACAGATGCAAACGAAGACATTAAACGAAGGATGGGCATGTTGTACCGGTGACTCTATCTTATTGACTGAAAATGGCTTTATCCGGTTTGACCAGCTTTACGAGGATGGGCGAAAAATCCAGGTGGCGAGTGGCAGACAAACCAAACTTTACCCAATCACTGACTTTCACAAGGAAGAGCAGGTCCCAACAATTCGGATTCGAACCCGTCGTGGTCTGACCATTGAAGGCTCACATCAACATCGAGTACTTCTTTCTGACGGGAGTTGGGGATTTTTAAAGGACTTGCAGGTGGGCGATCAGATTCCGATTGAATGTGGGGCAAATATCTGGCCGACCAAACCACAGGCGATTCCGTTTCAGGCCGGACATCCCACTCCCACGCTGGAAGAAGTTGCCGTACTGGCGGGAGTTTCGATCTGGACAGTTCTTCGCCATTTAAAAGGCCGAAGAACACAAAACGCATCGGGGATTCAGCTTGCATTGCAACAGGCGGCTTACCAGCCAGGACGTGCCGGCAAAGTTCTTCCGACGCGGGTTGCCTTAAAGACCAATCAGGTCCTTGATGACCGCCTGGCCTGGGTGCTCGGCTACTTCATCGGAGATGGAAACCGAACAAAATCAGGAATTTGCTTTACCACGGGTGATGAAGAACTGGCGATTCGCCTGGAACACACCATCCCTGAAGTATGGGGGGTGACACCACTTCGTCACTGGGATCCCACTGAAGTTGGAGGCAGATGGCGCGTGATTGTTCATTCGCGCGAGCTCCTTACCTGGCTCAACTCGATTGGTATCAATCTGGCGGAAAAAGCACCTCAAAAAAGAATCCCAGATTTGATTTTGCGCTCTCCAAAAAACGTGATATCGGCCTTTTTGCGCGGCTATTTCGATGCAGATGCCTATGCGGGGAAACACGGGATCATCCTTTCTTCCTCCAGTCAGAACCTGATCCACCTGGTTCAGGTCATTTTGCTCAACTATGGCATTCTCTCAACCCAGCAGCCTTGCCAGGATAGTTGCACGCAACTCCATATCAAGGGGGCCTCAGCCAAACGGTTCCTCGACGAAATCGGCTTTAGTTTAAGTAGAAAGCAGCAAGGATTAACTGAATATGTCGAATGTCGTCAATGGTTTAGAAAAGAAGACTTTACCGATGAGATCGTTTCCATCGAACCAGGCTGCGCTGATGTATATGACATCACGGTAGCGACCAAACACGCCTATGTAGCCAACGGGATGGTCCATCACAATTCATTCTGGCATGCACGGATAATGCGTGAACTTGGTCTGGAAGGTGATGAATACATTGAGTTTGCTGAACTCCATGCCGGTGTTGTTTCACCACATAAAGGACAACTCAATCCCTATTATCTGGGCTACAAAATCCTCGAAGACATCGAGCGCCGCTGGGACAACCCGACGGCTGAAGAACGTGAAAAATATGGACGCAAAGGCGGCGAAGGGCGACACAAACTCTTTGAAGTTCGCGAAATGGAAAACGACACATCGCTGCTGCGCAATTATTTGACCGAACAATTAGTCGAAGAACTGGATTTGTATGTTTATGAGTTGGTGGATGATGAAGAATGGACCATTACCGAGAAACGTTGGGAACGGGTCCGCGATCAGCTTGTTGCCAGTCGAACCAACTTTGGCTTTCCCTACATTGAAGTCACCGATGCCGACTATAACCGCAACCGCGAACTCTATTTGACCCATCGCTTTGAAGGCACTGAACTGGATTTAAAATATGGCCGCAAGGTGCTCGAATATGTCCAAAAGCTGTGGGGCCGCACGGTGCATCTTGAAACCATGGTGGACAATGAAAGTCTCGTGTTGCACTATGATGGGAAAGAACATGATGAAGATTGATTTCTGAGTCAGTAGAACTGAGTCAGTAGTCAGTAGTCAGTAGACAAAACCCGGATCGTTGAATCCGTCGAATTCTTGAAGAGAATTGTTCATAACTGACTCAAATAGAACCAAATACACTTGACAAGATCTCTCAAACCCCCAACGCTCGACTACTGACTACTGACTACTGACTACTGACTACTGACTACTGACTTACCCAATTACCCAACCACAGTTGTACACATGGCATTTAGTTTTAGAACAGGGAGGCACTCTTGTGAAAAGAGGTGAATATCAAACGTTGCGAATGCTTGCCTGCGAGGGCAAGATCACCGAGGATATGATCATGGTGGCCGAGGATGAACGACTGGAGCCAGAGTTCATTCGTCAGGGGCTGGCCAACGGCACAATTGTCATTCCAAAAAACATCAACCATGACTTCCGGCCCATCGGCATTGGAAAGGGCTTGCGAACCAAAGTCAACGCCAATATCGGTGCCTCTGGCTATCATCAGTTTGTTGAAGAAGAAATCGAAAAACTGCACGTCTCGGTACACTATGGTGCCGATAGCGTGATGGACCTTTCAACTGGGACGGACCTGGATTTGATTCGCGAAACATTGATTTCGCGCAGTCCCTTGATGCTTGGAACGGTTCCGATTTACCAGGTGGCCTCGGAAGGTTCAATCCTCAAGATGGATCCGGAAGAATTGTTTGCCGTCATTGAAAAACAGGCTCAACAGGGCGTGGATTATATGACGGTTCACTGCGGAGTTACCAAGGAAACGGTCAAAAAATTGCGTGGCCACCAGCGTATCGAAGGCATTGTCAGCCGTGGTGGCTCGCTGCTGGCGGCATATATCGAAGCCACCGGCAAAGAAAATCCACTGTATGAACAATTTGACCGGCTGTGCGACATCTTTGCCCGCTATGATGTGACCTTCTCGCTCGGTGACGGGTTGCGCCCTGGCGCCACGGGTGATGCGTCTGACCGGGGACAACTGGCAGAACTGCTGGTGTTGGGTGAATTAACCGCTCGTGCGCGGGCCAAAGGTTGTCAGGTGATGGTCGAAGGCCCTGGGCACGTGCCGCTCGATCAGGTTCAGGCCAATGTCCAGTTGCAAAAGAAGGTTTGCGAAGGCGCACCGTTCTATGTCCTTGGCCCCTTGACGTGTGACGTGGCACCTGGTTATGACCACATTACCGGTGCTATCGGCGGGGCGATTGCAGCGGCGGCTGGCACCGATATGCTGTGCTATGTGACACCAGCCGAACACCTCCGCCTGCCAGACCACCAGGATGTCATCGAAGGCATCATTGCCACCCGCATTGCGGCTCATTCCGGCGATCTGGTCAAGGGCGTCAAAGGTGCCAAAGAATGGAATGACCAGATGTCGCTCTATCGCAAACGTCTGGATTGGGAAGGGATGTATCGGCTGGCGATGGATCCAGAGAAAGCCCGTCGCTACAAGGAAGAATCCGAAGCGGCTGGCTCGAAGGTTTGTTCAATGTGCGGCAGCCTGTGTTCGATCAATATTGACAACGCCGCGATTAAAAAATTCTCAGGGAAAGTGCCTGACACATCTGAGAAATTCCTCACGAAAAAACCAGAGGTTTCTGAAGAAGTCGTGGCTGAAGCGGCGGCTGGCGACTAATCAGCTTCCACCGACCAGCTCAAAAAAGAGAAGCCCCCGTTCCAACGGGGGCTTTTTTGTCAAAGGGAAAGGAATTCCGCGATGAAAGTGACCATTAAAGAACGAATCACTGGGATTATTCTGGCTTCAACTGACGATCCGTCAAAAGTCGAATCTTTTGAAGGAAACTGGTACTTTGATCCATCCACAGTGAACCAGGCAGTGTTGCAGGTCACCGACGATCTTTACACCTGCCCGTACAAGGGCACCTGTAACTGGGTCAGTTTCTCAGGGCAAGGAAAAACAGCGATGCGGATTGCCTGGGTGTATCCCAGCCCAAAACCGGGATATGAAAACATCAAAGGTCGGTTTGCTTTTTATGGTGGGAACCGTCCCAATACAGTTGAAGAACTCGCCTGATCGATAAGTCTAAAACTTCGATCACTCAATTGATTGGAATAATGAGCAGCCTGATAAATAAGCGACCAACGCCTCTTTCCAGTCCCGCAATGGTTTAAACCCCAGTTGAGTGCTGGTTGAGCAGCCAAGGGCGGAATTCATCGGGCGTGGTGCCGGGCGGTTTAACTCAGCTTCTGTAACAGGAAGTATTTCAGCCTGGACATCAGCGCCCACGACTTCGGCGCCAAACAAGGCCAGTTCATACCAGCTACAAGGCGTACCGCTGTTGGTTACGTGAAAAAGCCCGGTGTGATGGCCTTCGATCAACTCACGAAGGCGGGCAGCCACATCAACGGCATATCCGGTCAGGATGCGGTTATCCGCCACTGACCGGAGTGTTCCGGGCTTGCGCAGAAGTGTTCCAAGCTGACTGGCAAAGTTACGACCTCCTTTGCCATACAACCCCGCGACCCGCACAATACAGGCCGATGGAAGTTCCTGCTGAACCAGAACTTCGCCCTCAAGCTTTGATTGACCATAAACCGAAATCGGGTTTGGTTTGTCTTCCGGTTCATACAAACCATCTTTGCTCCCATCAAACACATAATCAGTGCTGATATGAACCAGTTGGGCTGAGTGCTGGCGGCAAGCCACAGCCAGCAATTGCGGAGCAATGGCATTAGATTGAAATGCACGTTCCCGCTCAGATTCGCAGGCATCAACCGCCGTCATGGCGGCACAATTCACCACAATGTCAGGATGAATCCGATCAAAAACCTGTGCGATAGAATCAGCCTTTGTTATGTCCAGATCACTGTGCCGACATCCTGTAACTCTATGAGAAGGTTTGAGTTCAGTCGCAAGATGCTGTCCTAGTAGCCCACCGGCACCGGTAATGAGAATGTTCATAAGAATGAAGAAACCATCTAGTGGCTAGTAATTAGTGGTTAGTGATTAGTGATTAGTGGTTAGAAATCAATACTTTCGAAGAAGAACCAAGAACCAGGAACTAACCACTAACCACTAACCACTTTCTCAATTCTTCATTCTTCATTCATCTGAATGGTGTCCAGTGCTTCTGACATTGCTTCAAGTTTTGCCTGACGGGCAAGTTGCCGGAGTCGAGGGAGGATCAACTCAAATGAAAAGCCACGCCGGACAAGTACATTGGTGAGTCGGTTGATTTCTTGAGGGGATGTTGGGAGTCCGTTAGAGCGGATAAATTTTTCCAGGAGCTGTTCCATGACATCTGATTCAGGGATTTCAGCATATACCTCGTTCACGGCTTCGCGCACCGTTTCTGACTTCACTTTCTGCTGGGTCAATTCCTGAGTGAGTCGGCGTTTGCCAACCAGGCGGCGTGCCACTTGCCCGTGGGCAAATTGTTCGGCAAAGCGTTGATCATCGAGATAGCCATATTCCTTCAGCCGATCAATGACTTCTGTCACTATCTCTTCTCGCTCCTGGTCCTCAATATTCAATTTTTTCAGCTTGCGGTTTAGATGCTGGGTGGTATCGGTAATGCTCCGGGGACGAAGGGCGAGATATTTGATGCCTGCAGTCAGCATTGTTTGGAAGAGACGGTCATCCATGGTGAAGAATGAAAAATGAAGAATGAAGCCAGTGGTTAGTGGTTAGTGGTTAGAAATCAATAATGCCAGTTAAGGGTTGAAGTGGTTGTTGGTCCTCATTCCCGTTGGGATGGAGCCAGGTTAGCCGGTGGTCAGCGTCGCTTTGGGCGCGCCACCACCAGAAACGGTGGGGGCTGACCCGAATTCCCAGGCTCGACGACTCGCCCTGGGCTACGAGCCGGCGCCCACTTCGTGGGCTGAGAACCAAAACGGCTTCAACCCTTAACTGGCATTATTGATTTCTAACCACTAACCACTGGCTTCATTCTCAATTCTTCATTCTAAAAGCGGCTGATGCGTTCGGTTGGCTGTGAGCTTCCAGTCCCACCGCTCCGGGTGGTGAGCTTGCTTTCCATTTCCTCGCGTGCCTGATCGGTCGTTGATTGAATACCTTTGGTACGCAAAATGAATTCATCGCGGTTAGAGGCCCCATTGAGTGCCTGATCGTAAGAGATCAATCCGCGCTGGAGCAGATCATAGAGTGACTGATCAAACGTCTGCATGCCGTACTGTGATGTTCCCTGAGCAATGGCGTCGCGAATCAACGATGTTTTTTCCTGATTCACAATACAATCCTTGATATAGGATGTGTTGATGAGAATTTCACAGGCTGGAACCCGGCTGGTCTGGTCATGGGCTCGCACCAGTCGCTGGGAAACAACTGATCGCAGTACACTGGCCAACTGAATGCGGATTGCTTTTTGCTGGTGTGGAGGAAAGATTGAAACAATCCGGTTGATCGTTTCAGTGGCATCCAGGGTGTGCAGTGTTGAAAGCACCAGATGCCCGGTTTCAGCCGCGGTGAGGGCCGTTTCAATGGTTTCGAAGTCGCGCATTTCACCAACCAGCACCACATCTGGGTCCTGGCGAAGCGCACCACGTAGGGCTTCTTGAAAACTGCGGGTATCAACATCAACTTCACGCTGATTGACAAATGATTTTTTATCGCGGTGGAGAAATTCGATTGGGTCTTCAATGGTAATGATGTGATCAGTTCGGGTTCGATTGATATGGTCAATCAAGGCGGCGAGGGTGGTTGATTTCCCCGACCCGGTGGTACCAGTTACCAGAATCAACCCACGGCGTTCCTCAGCGATTTTCTCAATCACTTTCGGGAGTTGCAGTTCGTCCACGGTTCGAACGCTGGTCGGAATGACGCGCAAAACCATGCCGACCGCGCCACGTTGCTGGAAAATATTGCACCGGAACCGTCCCAACCCAGATACCCCGTAGGCAATGTCAACTTCACAGGCATCTTTAAAGCGCTGTTTTTGACGGTTGTTCATAATACTGAACGCCATGGCGAGTGTATCTTCCTGAGATAATCGTGGTGCATCAATGATCGGGACCAATTCGCCGTTAATGCGCGTAAAGGGGTGGCTTCCCGCTTTAATATGGAGATCCGAGGCTCCTTTGCTGCAGGCAATTGCCAGGAGCGTATCAATATTGAGTGGTGTTGACATAGTAGACGCCTCCCGAATGCGACAGATCAGACAGGCAAAACTGCTTGGGGTGCAAGGTGTTGAGGTGAGAGTGAATCTATCACAGTGCAGGGGCAATCTGTCAATTTTGAACTAGATCAAACCTGATAACCATCTGAAAAGATGCGCTTTCACCACTTTACTCCTGGCAACTCGTACCAGGCGGAGACTGATCCCATCGAAGTGATTGGAGGAACTGTCAGTGTTTTCTTGCAAAAGAATCATCCCATGTTGCATGATGACTGAATCCCTTGTGTGACCTGTCAAACCACCCTTAAAAATCAGTAGTTTAGCAAAGTTTTTGATACTTTCTGAACCTGCGTTTCTTGCATTGTAGTCCATCCAGGACATTTCAGATTAAACGGAGACCCCCCGCCATGACGAGCGCTGAGGCAACGCTGCTCCTTGTGGATGATGATGATCGGGCACGCTTTACCATCCGGCAATTTTTTTCTCGGATGAATTTTGCCCTGATCGAAGCTGAAAACGGTCGTGAAGCAATTCACCTGACGTTGGCACATCATCCTGATTTGATCATTATGGATGTGATGATGCCTGTCATGGATGGGTTTGACGCCTGCCGGGGACTACGTCAGCTTGGAAATGAAACGCCAATTTTGTTTCTCTCAACGCGCACGGAAATTGAAGATCGTCTCAAAGGTCTGGAGCATGGCGCGGATGATTATCTTGCCAAGCCATTCAGTTTGCGTGAGTTGGAGCTTCGAGTCCGGGCCATTTTGCGACGACGGACTGCTCCGGTTCAATCTGAAGGCGAGATTTTAATCCGAGGTGATCTTCGCATTGATCTCGCCCGGCATGTCGTCAGTCGGAAAGGGAAGGGATTGGATCTCACACCAACTGAATTTAAAATCCTGCATATTCTGGCAACTCGCCCAGGGCGGGTTTTTTCGCGAGACCGATTGTTGGATGAAGTCTGGGGTAATGAATATGACGGGTTTCAGCGCAATATTGACCCTCATATCAACCGGCTTCGAGCCAAACTGGAACCACCTGATGCCAAGCCGAGATATATTCTGACTGTGTGGGGAGAAGGGTACAAATTCAATGAAGCCCTACTCCAGGCACTGGTTGATGGAGCAACAGAAAAGAAGGATTGAGCCATGGCAACGCCGTTCATTGATGATTTAGTGCTTCCTCAACCGATGGTGCTTCCCCCGGTGTACGCCATTACTGATCAATCTCTGACAGGGGTATCGCACCTGGAACTGGTTCAGCAATTGATTGCAGGCGGTGCCACCTTGATCCAGGTACGCGATAAAGAAATTGATGGCCGGACCTGGTATGACATTGCCCGACAGATCATGGATTATGCCCGGCCACGTGGGGTCAAAATCATCATCAATGACCGGGTGGATATCGCACTGGCCGTTGATGCTGATGGAGTGCATGTTGGTCAGGAAGATTTGCCTCCTGCCGCGGCCCGCCAGCTTTTAGGTCCGTCAAAAATCATTGGTTACTCCACCCATTCATTGGATCAGGCGCTCAATGCTGACCAGCTTCCAGTTGATTACATTGCCGTTGGCCCCGTCTTTCGTACGCAGACGAAAGAAAATCCTTCTCCAGTCGTTGGGCTTGAGCTGGTTCGAGCAGTGACTGCTCAGGTTTCAAAACCCGTGGTTGCCATTGGCGGCATTCCGGCGAACCGTGTTTCCGAAGTCCTGCAGGCGGGAGCTGCCAGCGTGGCTCTTATTTCAGGACTCCTGTTGCCCCTCGATTCGATTGTAAGTCGTACCCAATCCCTCGTTTTATCCCTCTGTCATACTGGTAAAATATAGAAAGAAAACCACTTAATTCTTGTTTTGACAGACGTGTCAGTAAGCCCTACAATTTATTTTTCCCACAACGTCGTAAGCACCAATTTCGGGATGCCGGCTTCCCCATCCTTCCAGGCCGCCGTATTACTTGTCTGTGATGCGGTTTTATTGTGCGGGCGACAACTTTTAGGAGGTATCAGGCATATGCAACAATTCGCTTTGTGGCCCTTCTCCACTCGGCCTGCAGGTAGCTTCAGGGGAAGATTCAAACGGGGACTGATGTGGGGATTGCTGTGTATTTTTTTAGTTGGGCAATCGCCAGGTGTTTGGGCCCTACCATCTGGGGTGCCCAAAGTCGTATCAGAACAAAACGAGACAAACCCTGAAAAGCTACTTAAAGCTGTCCGCAAACTTGTCCGCCAGGGTGACTGGCAGGCGGCTGAAACCAGTCTTCGGCAGATTTTAACGGCAGACCCCAACTGCCATCCCGCCCGATTGGAGCTGGCCTATCTGTTTGTCAAGCAACGCCGATTGAGCGAAGCCTATGACGAAGTGTCATTCACCAGCGCCTCAGATCTTCCCCTGGCCAGGGCTCATTCGATTAAAGGGATTGCACTCTTGCGATCTGGCTATTTCGGCCTGGCTTACGATGAATTAAAACTGGCATTGGGAATTGACCGGCAGGATGATCTGGCGTTGGCAGCCATTGCTGAGGTTGCCTATTATGAAAATCAACTGGAGCAGGCGGAGCGACTGATCAACAATGCTATCTCACGCAATCACAATGAACCAGATTATTACCTGTTACAGGCGCGGATTGCTTCGCGAATGGAGCGGTTTCGAGTGGCAGCCGATGCCCTTAAAGATTTTCTTCGGGTGACGCCGAAAACCGATATTGAGCGCCGAGATCGAATCGAAGGCGTCATTCGGTTTTATTCATATCTGGGTGATTCTCACACCAATGTGGTGGAAGACCCCAAGAGTGCCACGATCCCGCTGACGATTCGCAATCGGCGCCCCCATGTCAAAGTCAAAGTGAATGGGAAAGGCCCCTTAAACTTTGTGATTGACACGGGTGCCGGTATTTCAGTGATTTCACAGATAACGGCTGAAAAGTTAGGGATCAAACCCGTTGCTCAGGGAGGGCAGGCCCGAGCCGTTGGTGGTCAAGGGGCATTTCCGATTGTCTATGGTTTTTTGAAAAGCCTTGAAATTGGCAATATCAAAATTACATCAGTGCCGGTGTATTTACGCGAAGTTCAGGGTCCCCGGACCAGTACTGCAACTGAGGCCACTGATGGGTTTTTGGGGTTATCGGTCTTGAATGAATTCCTGGTCACACTTGATTATCAAGCCAAGGAACTCAGAATGGAGCCAAATACCAGGACTGGTCAGTCCGTGGTTACCCAGGCGGTAGACCCTCAATCGAGCATTATTCCGTTCCGGTTCACGGAAAGCGGATTGATCAGTATTGAGACGATGCTCGACGGCGCCGAGAAAATGCATTTTATCTTTGACTCAGGGGCCAGCATCAGCGTGATTTCTGATCGAGCTGTCAAGCGGCTTCACTGGGAAGATAAAATCCTGACTGCGGAAAAAATTCATATTGTTGGTGCCGCCGGAGTGACCCAAAACGTGGAGTTGCTTCAGACAAAAACAGTTCAGGTCGCTGATTTAGTGAAACAGGATGTTCGACTTCCAGTGCTTGATTTGGTTCGGTTAAATGAATCAGCCGGTTTCGAGCAACATGGGATTTTAGGTGGAGATTTCCTGTATAACTGTCGGGTACAGATCAATTTTGCCACCCAGAATTTGATTTTTACTCCCTTTAATGATGCGGTCCGGCGTGTCAATCTGCAGACAACCAAAGAATTGGAAAAGCATGAAACTGAGCCTGTACCTTGAGACCTCGGTGATCGGCGCCTATCTCGATAATGATGACCCTTTTCGCCGGGATTTAACTATCCGCTGGTGGGAACACGAAATGAATACGTTTCGTCCCCTGACGTCGCTTTTGGTACAGCGCGAATTGGAACGCCTTCCTGAACCATATCGTGCTTCATATTTAAATTTGATTCGAGAGATCCCGCAGGTTGAAATTTCCGACGAAGCTGCAATCCTGGCTGACGGATATTTGAGCCGCGGGATCTTTCAGCGTAAATACATGGCTGATGCCCTTCACGTGGCGCTGGCCTCAATTCATAAAATTGACTTTCTGGTAACCTGGAATTTTGGGCATATCGCCAATGTCCAGCGTCAAACCAGAGTACGTCTCTTCAACACATCAAGTGGTTTTTTCTCACCAATGATCGTGACCCCGGAATTTCTGGTGTCGAGTAATGTGTGAGGATGCTTGAGGATTCCGGGATATGTATCGTAAACCACGCTTTTTGCAGGAATTACATGCGATCCGCGAAGAAATGGCACGTGAATGTGACTATGACGTGGATTTGTTAGCCGAAATGGTCCGCTCTGGCCATCGTCCAACGCATGGCCCTCAACAAATCATCCGCGGACGCCGGGTATTTGCCCCACCTCAAGCCGACCACGAGAAACGCCAATCCCCTGTCAACGAAACGGACTACCAATGACAAGATTAACTGCACTTCTGATGATTTCAGTGTTTCTCGGGGCGGAAACCTGGTTCGGTTTTCAACCATCTGTTTGGGGCAAGCCAGGGCACTCCAGAGGGACGGCTGTCCAAAAGGAAAAAAATCCCCGGTCAGCCAAAAAAACACCCGCACTCTCCCAGAAAAACATTCCGCCATCTGCATTGCCCACCAAAGGTGCCACGCTTGCTCCATCAATTCTTCCAGTCAATATCGCTGATGTTGTGGCTCAGGTAGATCAATCTGTCATGAATATTCAAGCCACGGCTGAGGACGGCAGTATTTCGATTGGAAGTGGCTTTTGTCTGGACTCCAAGGGATTGATCGTTACCAACTTTCACGTCATTCGAGGATCGTTAAAGCTTGATGGCCCAATCACTGTGGTCACCCCAGATGCTCGCACTTTGACAGCCAGCCTGCGGGGATATGATGAAGCCACGGATCTGGCCCTGCTCGAAGTTGATTTCGGGGAAAAACCAATCCCTGCATTACCTTTTGGCGACAGCGATACGCTACGGGTCGGAGACTGGGTGATTGCTATCGGAAGCCCTTTTGAACTGGATCATACCGTAACGCTTGGAATTATCAGTGGGAAAGGGCGAACCGGGCTGGATGGCGAGTATGATGATTTTCTCCAGACGGATGCCGCAATCAACTTTGGAAATTCTGGCGGGCCGCTGGTGAATTTAAAAGGCGAAGTCGTCGGAATCAATACGCTGGTGCTGGTTCGGGCTCAGGGGCTTGGATTTGCCATTCCGATCAACATTTTACGGGAAATTACACCGCAATTGCGCGAAAATGGGTTTGTCCGTCGAAGTTCACTTGGTGTGGAAACCCGTGACATCTCCGCGATTGTCCGCCGGACACTGGGACTTGGCACGCAGGCGCGGGGTGTTCTGGTGACCAAAGTCGAGCGCGGGCTCCCCGGAGATGATGCTGGAATCCGTCGTGAAGATATTATTTTGGCGATTGATAGCACCCCAGTGGTTTCAAGTGGACAATTCAACCGCCTGATTGCTCGCAAAACTCCTGGAACCAAAGTCAACATCCGAATCTGGCGAAATGAACAGGAATACACTGTTTCGGCGGCTGTTGTCGAAAAGAAGTAGCCCGGTTGGATCGGGAAAACCTGGACAAACAAAAAAGCTGTGCCTACGGTGAGGCACAGCTTTTAACATGAAGAGGAAAGGAATCGCGTTACGAAAGAGAAAGTCACGTACCAGGTTTCAATCAATGGTTCATCACAGAACCCGTCAAGTGCAGTATCATCATAATTGGGCCAGGAGCGCCAGGCTTGCATCATCAAGACCTTCAATGGCTTCGACCCCAACCCGCTTGAGCAGCAATTCTCGCAGCCGCATTCGGGCCTTGTGCAACTGGGACTTGGATGTTCCAGCGCTCACGCCTAAAATCTGCCCGATTTCTTCGTGTTCATACCCCTGCATGTCGTGCATGATGAACACAATCCGGTAGCCCCGAGGCAGTTGTTCAATTGCTCTGAGGAGCGCAATCCGATCAATAATCGGCATCATTGACGGTCGTTTGGTTGACGGTTGCACGACTTCGGGGAGTTCACCGTCTTCGGTTACCGTTTCAGACCGATAGGATTTCTTGCGGAAGTGCATCAACACTTGATTGACCGTAATGCGGTGCAACCAGGTGGTGAAGGCTGATTCGCCGCGGAAGCTGCTCAATTTACGCTGAAGCTGGATAAACACATCGTGTGCCAGATCTTCAGCATCAGCCGCATTTGAGGTCATCCGCAAACAGAGGCTGTACACCCGGCGATAGTGTTTATGATAAATCTCTTCGAGCGTGCCAGTCAGTGATTCCTGGTTGACCACGGGTTCTTCGATCAATTCCGCTGCAATATCAAACCCTTCGGGCGCCACTTCCAGTTCAATCGCTTCCGCTTCGGATTCGAGTTCAACTGATTCAGGCTCAGCGTTCATTTCGATTGGTTCAATCATCATTTGTGAAAAAGCGGGTGGATTAACAGTGTATTCAATCGTGTTCAATAGAGCCTGTTTCATATTGTTTTCCTCCGATGTGAAATAAAAACCATCAAAATAAGTGTGTGTGTTTATTAGCCAGTGGTCTTACCTAGTGCAAACCTGATGCACAAATCTCAAAAAACTGATGAAATCCGGAAAAAAATTTATGGGTATTGAGTCGTATACTGGCTAAATGGCTGATTTCTCAGTGGATTACAGAAAAAAGAAAAAGTTAGTGAATACTTACATTCCGGATGACACAGGCAACCCTACTGACCAAACAGCCCTACTGAGGTCGGATCCACGCCGTGTTTCGTGTAGTGACTTTCGCCTCAATACACGATATGGGATAGCACCTGTCTGCATTTCATACACAGACAGGTGCGGCTCAAATTGTGATGATGGGAGTTGGAAGAAAAGCCCGCCGAGGAGGGGGATAAGCGCCAGGATAAGGGAACAATGTCCGATCTGGACAAGGGGACCGGGAAACAGGGAGGCCGGGAGAACAAACAACTGGTCGCCTTCGCCCGCTCTCAATCGGAACTGATTCAACCTGACAAACCTGGTGAATTGTCTCCGTGTCTCCCCAGCTCTGTGTCTCAAACGGCTCAGATTTCCTTATCCTGGCGCTTATACGAGGAGGGGGAGAGTGGAATCAGAGTCGTTTATTTACCCGGCTGTAAGCGCGAACCGTTGAGTTCCTTTACCTGGACGCCAGCTTGATCGGCAAAATATGAAAAGCGGCCTGTCAGTGGGTAGTTGATTGGCTCGGCATAGATTGCAAATGAGGTCCGGTCGGCTGAAAGCACAACTTCATAGCGATAGCCGAAAATTTGCATGGCGTTCAGGTTTTCCTGCAGGATCCCCTCTTTAATTAATTCAGGGATAGACGCACAAAAGCCGTTGTTTGAGCGGGCGTAGACCATTTCAACGTTTGCCAGAGTGGAGATCAGATTATAGATGCTGCCTTCGTTTGCCTGCATTTGCTGGAAAGCACCGTCCCGCTCGTAAAAGAAGTACTGGTCTTTGAAAGTGTTGACCAGCGCCTGTGTTTCAGCATCGCCAATTTTCCATTGACCATCCACCAGAATCAGATTGACAGGCAGCACATTGGAAGATTCCGTGACTGGTTGACTTTCAGCTTTAATAATTCCGGTTTTGGACTTAGAGTCGTTGGAAGTTTGCGTGACCGTCGGTTTGATCTGAGCATTTTTGGTACGTTCTTCCAACAAATCCTGTCCGGGTTGAACAACCTTGCCAGATGACTCGGTTTTCAACACGCCCATCGGATTATCTTTATCATTCACAACTGTCACTATTTCTTTCGAACTGTTTTGTGGCTGATCTGTTGTTAAGTACACGGTGGCAAAAGAGCCGGTGATTTGCTCTCCCTTGAGGGTAACGTTTTCTGGAATTGCTTCTGCCATTGCCAGAAAGTCGGTTTCAAGAAATTTGAACTGGGCAGGTGAGAGTGATTCAACCGCTGGGGAATAGACGCTGTATTGAAAGGCTTCGACATATTTTTTCTGTCTCAGCAAATCATAAAATCGGCGCACGGTTTCTTTTGGTGAAAGAGGTTTTGGGGTTTGGGCAGAAACGGATCCAGGCTGTAAGAGCGGGGATACACAGAGACCGCAGATCAAAATCACAACCATACATCTGGTACGGAGAAGTAAAACCCGCCTTGATACAACCTGATGGTTTACGTTCATAGCAAAACCTCTTTCAAAGAATTGAAGGTTGAAGATTATGGTTTGAGCCGGTAGAGCATCCGTGGAAAAGGAATTGTCTCGCGGACATGTTCAATACCGCAGAGCCAGGTCACACATCGCTCAATCCCCATTCCAAAGCCAGCGTGGGGAACAGACCCATATTTGCGCAAATCCAGGTACCAATCAAATGCCTCCTGGGGGAGTTCGTGCTCGGCAATGCGCTCGCACAGACGTTCCAGTGACTGCATGCGCTGGCCGCCGCCGATAATTTCACCATAGCCTTCTGGCGCCAACACATCAACGGATAAAGACAGGTCTGGCCGTTCTGGATCTTCTTCCATATAAAAGGCTTTGATCTTGGCTGGATACCGGTGGACAAAAACCGGGCAATCAAAGTGTCCAGAGATATAGGTTTCATCCGGTGCCCCAAAATCTCCACCCCATTCAAACCGGGTCGGAAGTTTACCTTCGTCAAACCCTTGATGCAGCATTTTGACAGCATCATCATAGTGAAGTCGGGGAAATGGCCGTTTGATATGTTCCAGTTTTGAGATATCTCGTTCCAATATTTCCAGTTCAGGTCGGCGGTTGGTCAGCACCCGTCCCACCACAAAGCACAGAAATTCTTCAGCCAGATCCATGATGTCATTCAGGTCGGCATACGCAACTTCCGGCTCGACCATCCAAAATTCGGTCAGGTGACGACGAGTCTTGGACTTTTCAGCCCGGAAGGTCGGGCCAAAGCAATAAGTTTTGCCAAATGCCGCGGCGGTGGCTTCATTGTAAAGCTGGCCTGATTGGGTCAGATAGGCTTTGTTATCATCAAAATAGTCAACTTCAAAAAGAGTCGTGGTGCCTTCGCAAGCGGCTGGAGTCAGGATTGGGGTGTCGGCCAGAATAAATCCGTTTGAATCAAAAAAATCGCGCACGGCTTTCACAATTTCATGGCGCACCCGCAAAATGGCATGTTGACGGCGTGACCGAAGCCACAAATGGCGATGGTCCATCAAAAACTCAACCCCATGTTCTTTTGGCGTAATCGGATAATTTTCGGTAAGCTGGACCAGTTCAATGTTTTGCACGTCCAGTTCATACACGCCGGGTCGTTTGGGATGTTCGCGCGGCACCCCAGTCACAATAATTGAAGATTCCTGGGTGAGCTTTTCAGCCGTTTCCCACACCGTTTCAGAAACGGCTTTTTTGAACACAATCGTCTGGATGAGACCCGTTCCATCACGGACTTCTAAAAACTGCAGCTTTCCGCTGGAGCGTGAGTTGTAAAGCCAACCGCGGATGGTGACTTCTTGCCCCAGATGTTGAGCGATGTCAGCAATATAAGTTTGTTTCATGAGCTTTGATTTCCAGTTGAAGTGCGGAATTTCGTTGAGGGCAGTAAAAAATGGTCAGGATTGCCCTCGTTTTCAGGGAGTCGAGAAATAACATGTCTGAAGAACTTGAGCAAATAGAAAATGAAACCCACCCAATCGTCTCACAAGTGGTTAGTCATCACCTGCGTGCCGCTCTGAAGTCGCTCCATCTCACTGCCGTGGCGGATGAACATCTGGCCCGAACCCCCGAGAACGTGGCGGAATTCTGGATGGAGTTTTTGGCTCCGTATCTTTCGCACGCCGCACCGCCAGTTGTGGCGACGTTTCCAGCCCAGGAAATGGCTGGACAATGCGTCCTGATCAAGGATTTAGCCTATCACTCGATGTGCGCCCATCACCTGACCCCATTTTTTGGCGAAGCCCATATTGCCTATGTCCCTCATGAACTGGGGATTGGGATTGGGTCACCAGCCAAGTTGCTTGAGTTCTATGCTCGTCGGCCTCAACTACAAGAGCGCCTCGCTGTTCAACTGGCTGATGGATTGGTCGCTGCCTGCCGCCCCCGTGGTGTGATGGTGTACCTGACAGCGCGTCAGATGTGTATGGAAATGCGCGGTGCCAAAACTAAAGGCGTGGTTGAGTGTTTTGTGGCCCGAGGATGCTTTGAAGAAGATTTCTGGCGGCAGATGTTTTTTACCCGACTCCGATGAATGAAGAATGAAGAATGAAGAAAGTGGTTAGTGGTTAGTGGTTAGTGGTTAATTTAGTGGTTAGTGGTTAGTGGTTAGTGGTTAGTACCTGGTGCTTAGCTTAGAAATCAATACTTTCGAAGAAGAACAAGGAACCAAGCACTAACCATTAACCACTTTCTTCATTCTTCTTTCATCCAGCAAATTTATAGCCCAGCCCATGAACGGTCAGAATAAAGCGTGGGTGACGCGGGTTGGGTTCAAGTTTTTGCCGAAGCCAGGCCACATGGACGTCAACCGTTCGGGTGGAAGGCATGGCATTATAGCCCCAGACTTCGTCTAAGAGTTCATCCCGCGAGATGGTTCGGCCCCGGTTCTCAATCAAGTACTGCAGTAACTTGAATTCACGAGCGGACAACTCAACCGGAAGTTTGTTTCGCCGGACTTCAGCTCGCTTGAAATCAACCTGAATGGCATCAAATTTGAAGGTTTCGGCCACGCTTGATTGATTGGCATTTGGTTGAACCCGGCGAAGCAATGCCTCGACCCTGGCAAGTAATTCCATCATTTCAAATGGTTTGGTGAGATAATCATCGGCGCCGAGTTTGAGTCCGACGACCTTGTCCACGACCTGTCCCCGAGCTGTCAGCATCAAAATCGGCGTTCGATCCCCGTGTTGTCGCAAATCGCGGCAAACGTCAAATCCATTTTTACGCGGAAGCATGATATCAAGGATAATGGCGTCAAATGGTTTGGCTTTTGCCAGTTGGAGACCTGTTTCCCCATCCTGCGCCGTTTCAAGGGTGTATCCTTCACTTTCCAGACGATCAGTCAATGTCAGGACCAGACCCGGCTCATCTTCGATAAGCAAAATGTGTTGGCTCATAGACGTCCTCAATCAAATCCGGTTTCTCAGGTGTCTCCACGGAAGTTATTGGAAGATGCAACGTAAAAGTGCTTCCCTGGCCAGGGTGACTTTGAACGCTGATATGACCGCCGTGGGCTTCGACAATATGTTTGACCAGGCTGAGCCCAAGACCACTCCCGTGAATTTGGGCTTCGACGGCTTCTGAGCTTCGAAAAAACTGATCAAAGAGATGCGGTATATCACTGGGCTTGATCCCAACCCCTTTGTCGGTGACGGCCAGCCAGATTTCCGCCCGGGGTTCAATCTTGTGCAATTGGGCAGTAATTCGCAGCCAGTGATGAGCGCCGCTGTACTTCATCGCATTGCTTAGCAAATTTTGGAGCGCCCTTCGCAATGCCGCTATGTCGCCGTGGAGAAAAGGCAGGTCTGGTTCAAGTTCCACTTCCACCGAAAAGTTCCCTTCGTCTAAAAGTGGGGCATAGGGAACAAGCGCGCTCTCAACCAGGGTGCGAACGTCAACCGGCGCCAGGTGATAGGTTTTCCGACCGGAATGGACACCAGCCAGTTCCAGTACCTGTTCGACCATTTCGGTCAAGCGGCGGCCTTCACGGCGAATCAATGTGCCATATTGCACCACCCGCTGCGGATTCCACACCACTCCATCAGCCAGATTTTCAGCCGCGGAACAAATGACAGCCAACGGAGTGCGGAGTTCGTGTGACACTGCGGCCACAAACTCCATTTGCTGGCGGGCCAGTTGTTGGGATCGCCGGGCGGCAATCAGAACAATGGCAACACTCACGCCGAGCAGCACCAGAATGCCAAAACTGACCCCCAGGTTGCGCCGCCGGGTGTGGGCAATCATTTGCTCAAGCGATCCGGATTGATGTCGGATGACCAGTCGCCAATAGCCACTTTCGTCACTGATTGGAGGCATTGCCCTGACAAATACTTCCCCAGAAACTTGATTCAGGACATTGACTGAAATTGGGGTTTTGGATGAGGCGGCATCCGGATCCTTCTTTTTCACACTGTTGATCAGTAACTGGCTTTCCCGCAACAGATGTCCAAATTTCTGGACTTGCACGCTCAAAATATTGGCATTGGCGTCTCCCTGCTCAAGACCGGAAAGTTTTGCGGATGAGGTTTGATACACAATATTTCGGGGGTTTTTGCGGCTAAAAATCACGACTTCATAGCCGCTCTGTTCGCCGTTATGCAAATCGTTTCGGATTAACGATGGAATCAGTTCTTTTTGAATGGCATGCTGATTGAGTTTGACGATGGTGTATCCCGTCAGCGATGAAACCGTGAACCCATGCGCGTCAGGGGTAAGTTGCAAATTGGAAAGTGGAATGACCAGTGCCGGGATGGTTTCAACAATCGAAGGAACATTATAGGAAAAGACGTGTCCAGATTTGGATTTCGTTTGGCGCAATTGCTGGCGCAAGGTCCGGCGTAACTCGCTTAAATCCTCTGGCCAGTGATCTTTGACAAAGGTCTGAGTGGATGAATCAAAGCGGACCAGATTGAGTCGCCCACGTGAATTGGCATTGACCACATAGACCTGATCAACCAGATCTGGATACGGCGACGTCACACTCCATTGATGATAGCGTTCGGCATAGGCGTTCCAGGCTTGCCGATTCAGTGGAACGGCCTCCATCTGAAATGCCAGAAAAATACGTGTGATTTCCCGGTCAAAATCCTCGGCCAGATGGGCGGCATCGCTTTGCAAGCTGGCCTGGAGGCGAGTTCGTTCGCTTTCAGTAACCTGGCCAATCCATCGGTACTGAAGCGTTGCCAGAATCCCCAGCAAGGCCATCAGCAACACCAGTACAATCAGGATTGGCGAAGGTTTGTATTTCATAACGTGACCACTTTCAGTCAGGAGTTTGTGGTTTCGCTAAGTTTGCTTGAATAAAGTGCTTAACTCGCTACAACCGTGAGTTGAAGCGCAAAAATGGTGGAATCAAGCGACTGAGCATCGAATCAAACCCAACACTTTTATCTATTTCAGGACCAGATACTATCACAGGCACAAAACCTGGAAACCTGTGGGATAGAAGATTTTACATCCTTAACAAAATCTTTTCCGCCTCTTAACAACTCCCTTGAGAAAACCCGCTATAGTCCGTTTCGCACCAGGAAGGTTCACCACAAACTGACAAGTGCGATTGAGACTCGACGTTGCAAGCTCTCTCCCGAGTCTTGTTGTTGTGTCTTTCAAGCCCAGTTCTCACCAAACTGGGCTTTTTTTCTCTCTCAACCCACCAGGTTTTCAAAAAAGCGAGGCTGATACTCCACAATGAAAGTCCAGGCTACTGTTTATAAAATAATTCTTCCTGAACAGAAATGGATTGGGGTATGGGGAGGTGCGCTGGCAGTTGTGATGGCTGGGATGTGGCGATATTTTACGGATGCTTCGTTTTGGCTTGATGAAGCTTTTGTGGCTTCTTCGCTCCGATTGCCATCCGTTGAGACGCTCTTTTCACGGCTTGACTACGGTCAACAGTTCCCTCGACTCTATTTGATGTGTATTGCCATGGTGCGCGAAGCCTTTGGTTTTCAAACCCATAGCTTACGATTATTGCCGTTTCTTTGCTTTCTGGTTGGGACTTTGTTGTGGGCACGGTTGCTGGCGATGCGTTCGACCAGATCAAATACCTTGAATGTCTTGAGTGGGTTGCTGCTGCTGGGGGCCACCTTCTGGCTCGAACAGTCAGCTCAGTTGAAACAATACACCTTCGATGTTTTGCTGGGGTTGTTGCCGGTTTGGGTGGGGGATGAGTTTTGGGAAGACGGATTACGGGGCGGGAAGAAAAAGCTCGGATTGATAGGGTTTGGACTACTCTGTGCTTGTTCATTTACCTATCCGGTGTGTCTGGCGGCTCGGGTAAGCGGGTGGTATGTTGGGACGGGTCAGAGGTCAACCTGGAAGCTTCATTTCTCTGGTGTGGCCATTCTGGTTCTTTCAAGTCTGGCTGGCTGGTGGTGGATTTGGAGCACCGATTATCATTTTGCCCGTCACGATATGCAGGCTGTCACGGCCTACTGGAGTAATTCAATTTTACAAGCTCAACTGGTTGAAGGGGTTGTACCTGCACTTAAGCTTCTGGGGCGTTTTTTCTGGGGCTGGTACAGCACGAAACCACTGATTCTGGTTGGTTTAATCCCATTGCAGCTTTGCGGTGTGTACTGGGTGGTGTATCAGTGCCTGTCACCAAAAACGGCTCTGGATCCAGGATGGGAAACCCGATCCTGTGGCAGTTTGATGGTGTTGATCGGACTTGTCGCCGCCAGTTTGTGGTTTCAGTACCCGCTGAGTCCTGGGCGATTGACCTTGTTTACACTGATTCATATTCAGATTTTGGCACTTGAAGGTGTGTTGTGCGTTCAACATTTTGTTTCAAGAGCCTGTGTTCGCGAAGGTCTCCTGACTGGTTTTGTGGCAGTTATGGCACTGGCTACAACGCTTTCGTTTATCAAATTCATCGCCAGTGAACCACCTGAAAATCTGCGTCCGATGTTGTCAACCATCCGGCAAGCACCAGTTGAGACTATTTGGGTTCATCCGTGTTCCGTAGCCCAGGTTCAAACATTGCCCGAAGGGATGCCAGTGCGCAATGTGCTTCTCGGAACCGAAGAAATTCCTCGCCACCGACGAATATTGATACTCTGGACTCATCTTGGTGGGGGATGTGACAGACAACTCGATGCCCTGCGAATGCAATCTGTGTTTTGGAAGGATCTCCACAGGGGCCGCAATCGTGGTCTGGCAATTGCAGAATTCTAAGTTTAGATCATTGGTCAGTCGTCAGTAGTTGATAAGTCAGTCGTCAGTCGTCAGTAGATAAAACCCGGATCGTTGAATCCGTGGAATTCTTGAAAAGAATTGTTCCTAACTGATTCAAATAGAACCAAATCCACTTGACAGGCAATTCAAAATGCTAACGCTCGACGACTGACGACTGACAACTGACCAACAGTTTCCTGATAAGGTGAGATGATGATGCAGTGGACTTTTCGAAATTCCCCGATCCGATTGATCTGGTCAGCAGCGGTCAGATGGCTGCTCTGGAGTGGTCTGTGTTGCCTGCTGGTGGTGAGTGTGGCGTTAATGCCGGGATTACCCTGGGCAACTCACTGCCAGTACGTTCTGAAAAAAGGTGTCACCCGAACTCGCTTGCAACTTGCCAGGTGGAGTGGGCTAAATCCTCAATTAGTAACACTTTATGGGAAAATTGATCGGCCCAATGCTGTCGTCGAAGTGCTGGATTCACCTTCTGGATGGGCCAGTCTGACGAATGAGAGCGGTGAATTTCAGTTACCTGAAGAATGGTGTTACCCGGGGGCCACAATTGATTTACTGGTGACGGACCCAAATCGCCCGCCGCAGGTGTGTTCCGTTGCGGTACCTGACAACCGGACTGGACGTGGATTTCACCTGGGACCGATTTCCCTGCAAACGGCCAGCATCATCAATGAACCTGACATTTTAGGTCGCAATTCCATCAGTCAGCTCAAATATGATGTGGAGAATGATGGGTATTACCGGCGGTTGTTTGAAAAATTGACCGAAGGAAAAGCTTCGTCAGCCGAAAAGATTGATGCTCTCAATATCTTTGTGGCCGCGAAATTGAATTTTGATGAGTCCACGGCGGAATTTTCTTCGCCCCGGCAGATGCTCGAGCGCGGATCAAAGTTTTGTGGCCCCCTGGCAATTGCGATGGCAACGCTGGCCCAGGCCGGCGGCTATCCGGCGCGGGTGTTGCACCTGCGTAACGCCGGGGCAACTTCAAATTTCCATGCGGTGGTTGAAGTGTATTATGACCAGGCGTGGCATGTGTATGATGCCACCTATGGGATCAAGTTCTTAAATGACACGGGTTCAGTTGCGAGCTATGAACAACTTCGTCACCAGTCCCATTTAATTACCCCGGAAATTGTCAAAGCCCTGATTCCCAAAGCCCGCCGAAGTGCTTTTGCCTGGACCCCAGATCCCTCCAACTCACTGTATGTCTTTCTGGTGGAACCTCGTGAATTTGAAGGGATTGAGATCTGGATGCCAGATATTTATGCTTCCGGGATGCACCATCTGTTCTACTTTGACCAGTCTGGAGGGAAGGCAGGGGGGAACTGAAATTCTCATAGGCTGAGTTAATTTCCAGCCGGAGCGAGCGAGTTCTCAGGCTGGGTTGGTGACGGGTGGAGCCGAACCCGCGAAATTCGACGACCTTCGATTTCCTCCACGACAAAAGTGGCACCTTGAAACGTAACAATATCTTCCTTGCCAAGCAGCTTTCCCGCTTCAGTCATCAGGAAGCCGGCCAGCGTGGTGTAATCATCAGATTCGGGTAAGTGCAGGTCAAGCTTGCGGTTGGCTTCACGAATCGAGATGCCTCCGTCAATCAAAACCGTCCCGTCAGGTTGCGGCCAGAAGACAGCTTCCTCACCTTCCACATCGTGTTCATCCTGGATATCGCCGACGATTTCTTCGAGCAAATCTTCAAGGGTGATAATTCCAGCGACACTTCCGTGTTCATCAACCACAATCGCAAGCTGAGTTTTGGAAATTCGCATCTGGCGCATGGCCTCGCTCAGATGGGCAGTATCTGGAATAAAGACTGGTTTGCGCATCACTGAGGCCAGCTCCAGCCGCTTGCCAGTCAGTAAAATCGGAAGCAGGTCTTTGCTATGAATCACACCGATGATGTTATCGGGTTGTTTTTCATAAACTGGAAGGCGTGAGTACCCTGACTCCTCAAGGGACTTGAGCACCTGATCCCGCGTGGCGCCAATTTCGATGCTCGCAACGGCCTGACGTGGCACCATGATTTCGCGGACAACCGAACTGGTGAAATGAAAAATATTATGGATGAGTTCGCGTTCGTCGGCATTCAGGTGGCCGCTTTGATGGCTCAGGGAGACCAGTTGGCGGATTTCTTCTTCGGTGTACACCGATTGGTGGCCACCTGCCCCGTGCATGCCAAAGAGTTTCAGGACAATCATCCCACAGGCATTGAGCAGCCAGATAAAGGGTCGAAAGACACGATAGAAGAACTGAAGTGGGGCTGAAATAACCAGGGCGACACGTTCGGTGCGCTCAAGCGCAATTGATTTCGGGGCGAGTTCCCCGAGCACAATATGCAGGAACGTAATAATGATAAACGAGAGGGCGGCGGCAAAGGCATGGGCGGAGAGTGAGGCGACCATCAGCGATGTCAGCGCCATTTGAAAGAGCGGTTCAAACATGTGGGCGAGGGTGCTTTCGCCCAGCCAGCCAAGCCCAAGGCTGGCGAGTGTAATTCCGAGTTGGGTGGAGGAAATCACCGCATCGAGGTTGTTGAGGACCTCAAGGGTCGTACGTGCCTGACGGTTGCCGCTTTCAGCCAGGGTTTCAATTCGTGACCGGCGGACGGCGACCAGTGAAAATTCAGCCGCAACAAAGAAAGCATTGGCGAGCACAAGCCCGCCAATGCTCATAAATTTCAGACCAGTTATAACAAGAGAATCACTCATTGACTAAGGGGGCATAAATTGCCGAACTGTGTGATGCCCTAAACTGCGGCGGTTGCCACGCGGGCAGCCGCTTCTTCTTCATGCTTGAGGCAGGCCTTCTTGAGTGCCGTTTCGACGACTTCAGAGACTTTGTCCTCGGCTTTATTGGAAACCATCGCCAGTTCGGTCACCACGAGAAACCGGGCCCGCTCGAGCATGCGCTTTTCGCGGAAAGACAATGGCTTTGATTGGCTCAGATATGTGAGATGCTTGAGGATTTCGGCCACACTAAAAATGTCGCCCGTTCGCATTTTTTCTGAGAATTCCTTAAACCGATCCTTCCAATCAGACGGTGGCGTGGTGAAATTGGCTGACAGTAATTTCAGCAACTTTTCACCTTCATTGGTTTTGATCAACCCCCGAATCCCGATTTCATCTGCTTTGTCTACCGCCACGTTCACGACCACATTATTTTCGTGCAAGCGCAGTTGATAAAACTCAAGTTGGGAGCCATCAAAGACCCGCTGGTTAATGGCCTCAACAACACCGATTCCATGGTTGGGATAAATCACTTTGTCTCCGACTTTGAATCCCACACTTACCTACCTTTCTTGATACATCTCGACGTGTCGAAGGCGTCGAGATTCCTCAAATACCGAAAAGAATAGCACTCTGGTCAAAAGCCAGGTGTTCAAGAAATTGTTGTGCGTCTTCAAGCCCTGATGGTGCCTGATACCTGGATGAAAAATGTCTATCGTTTGGTGAAAACACTTGCCACGGGTATCCTGTCTGGATTTGCTCCCGACCGCGCCACCGATGGCTTCCACGATGCCAAGCCTTCGTTAAGAACAGAGGTGATTCCAATTATACACCCAGGAAGAAAACCCACGGCTGAGTTGGCTCCCGGCATGCCTCTTACAATGAGAGCATGAAAAAGAGAAAGTCCTACGGAAAAATGCGAAGACCTTGATATTGGCTGGGTAGATCATGGAACTCGGAATGGCACGACGAAAGGATCTTGACTTGAAGATGTTTGGCTTTCATGGGCACAGTAAAACTGCACGTAAAAGGTCACAAAAAGCCGGTAGGCAGTTTACCTTTTCTTGATGGCATTGGTCAACTGTAAGAAAAGTGAAGCTGAGTTGGGCTTTTTCACAGGAAGGATGATGACTGAAAAAGCGCTGGGGCTTTGGGGGGGCGAATTTTCATATTGACAGAGCTTCACCCGGTGGGTAAAAGTGGTCACTGCTTCTCTATCTTTCCGCTCCGGTACCCAAACCAAACAGAAGCAATTGGTCGCAGCCAGGTGGTGATCACTCATGCTGGTACTTGCGTGCCATTGATATATCGGACATCTTTAACTAAAAGTGAGGAGTGACCTCTGTGGGTTCACCATTAATTGTTCTCACCGCTTCAGCGAGCGAGGCGAGCGAATTCAAGCACAGCATTTGGCAACAAATGTTGTCGGCGACGATCCCTCAAAAGTTCAGCAAAACCTTCATTAACCCTGACTCTCTGATGAATGAATCCTGGCCTGATGGGCGTGCAAAATATGTACCCAATGGCCTCCGGGTGGTGGAAACACTGCTCTTACGCAACTATTCAGAAGATGATGTGGTCACCTGCTATGTTGAACACCTGGAGAAATTTGTCGGGCCAGAAACCAGGGTGCTTGCCATTCACGCCCATAATCCGCTGGGTATTTCATATGCCACGGATGTGTACTCAAAGCTGGGCGGGCCAAATCTGATGCCGCTCAATGCGGCTGAATTCCTCAAAATCGTTACCCATCCAGTCATTCAAAAGTACAAGCCAAAGATTGTGATCGGTGGCCCTGGGGCCTGGCAGATTGAGACCGCGAACCGGTTGGATGAATTTCATGTCGATTATTTAATTACCGGCGAAGTCGAACGGGTTTTCGGCGATCTTTTCCAGCGAATTATTGCCGGTGACCCGACGCTTCCCCGTATCATCAATGTTCCAAAGAACATGCAGCCGACAGTGGATGAAATTCCGGTGGTTCGCCATCGCTCGACGTTTGGGGTCGTGGAAATTACCCGAGGCTGTGGGCGGGGCTGCCAGTTTTGCGGGCCAGCCACCAAAGTCGGGCGGTCATTCCCCATGGATCACATCATGGCCAGCGTTCACGCCAACGTCAGCGAAGGCGCCACTGAAATTATGCTGACCTCAGAGGATATGTTCCTCTATGAACAGTTGCCGAACTTTGTCACCAATGTCCCGGCGCTGGAAAATCTGTTCCGCAGTGTCAAAGCCGTTCCAGGGGTTGAAACACTGCAGTTAACCCACATCACCATGGCCCCGGTCGTCAAAGACCCAACCGTGATTGAGCGACTCTCCCCGCTTTGTGTCCCCTATTCACACCTGAAACATCACGAATCAACCGACCCGAACAAGTGTATCGTTGATCCGATTATTGGGCTTGAAACCGGCTCTCCTCGACTCTTTGACAAATACATGAAGGGGAAAGCCTATCCGTACAAAGCCCATCAGTGGCGCGACGTTATTTTGAAGGGGATGGAAATCCTCAATCGGAATAACTGGTTCCCGTTCTGTACTTTCATCATCGGGTTGCCGGGTGAAACGGCTGAGGACACTAAAGCATCGCTCGATTTGCTGTATGATCTGCGCGATGCTAAGGGAATGTTTGTTCCAACCTGGTTTGTGCCGCTTGAAGATTCCCGCATGAAGGGGAAAGAAAGCGCCAAGCTGATTGAAATGTCAGACTTACAGTGGGAATTTTTCTTTACCTGCTGGAAGTACAATATCGAGTTTTATCGTGGTGGAACGTTTGAACGCTACAAATATTCGATGGGAGTTCCACTTTATTACAAAATGCTGGGCAAGAAACTGTTTGGTGAAGGGATCAAGTATCCGCTTTACCGGTTTGCCGGGTTCCCGGAACGGATGTTGCGCAAGCACCTCCATCTTGACTTTTCAAATAAGAAACGTGATCCGAAAGGACTCAAACCGTTTGAAACTGAAATCATCCCGGCCTATGAAAGCGCACGTGGTTTGGGGTTGATGGATGCTTCGCAGGCACAACCCGCCCCGGTACCCCTGAAGAAAGCCAATTCAGGATTGCCGGTTCTTTCTGAAAACCTCTTTCAGGCGTCAAACGCTGGGGATTAAGTGGAATCCACCAGTGGCTTGACCAGAGTTGACAAGGGCGCACGTGTGGTGCGCCCTTGTTGTTTCTTTTGAAAAACTCATGAATTTCATCGGAAAAGTTGGACTCGCAATTGTGATTGTCCTGGTACTGGTGGCGGTCTTGTCTCCGTTCTTCATTCCAGAGGATCGTGCCGTCAGTCAAAACCTGGAGCAGAGTTTTGCCCCCCCATCAGTTGACCACCCAATGGGACTCGATGAAAACGGGCGCGATGTGATGGCCCGGGTTGTGTATGGGGCTCGGATTTCACTCAAAGTCGGCATGATTGTGGTGGTGATTTCATCGGTGGTGGGTACGATTATCGGAATGATTGCCGGCTACTATGGTGGATGGGTTGATCAAATTATCTCTGGATTTGTCTTTAATATCTTTCTGGCCTTTCCGGGAATCCTGCTCGCAATTGCCATGGTGGCTTTTCTGGGTGCCAGCCTCAATAACCTGATTCTGGCCCTGTGTGTGATTGGCTGGGTTGGGTATGCCCGGTTAATCCGGGGACAGGTCCTCAAAGTCCGCGAATACGACTTTGTCACGGCGGCTCGCGCGCTGGGGGCCAGTGATGCCCGCATTATTTTTAAGCATATTTTGCCCAATTCGATCCAGCCACTCATTGTGCAGGCAAGTCTTGGAATGGCCGGGGCCATTTTGTCGGAAGCCAGTTTGAGTTTTTTGGGATTGGGTGTCCCTCCTCCCACTCCAAGTTGGGGGGCGATGCTCAATGATGCCCGACTGCACTTTGCTTCAGGGATTCATCTGACAATTTTTCCGGGAATGATGGTGACGCTATCCGTGCTCGGGTTTAACTTTATCGGCGACGGCTTGCGTGAATGGCTCGATCCGAAGCAGAAGGAACGAGGCTGAAAAGAGTGGTTAGTGGTTAGTGGTTAGAAATCAATATTTTCGAAGAAGCCCCAAGCCCCAAGCCCCAAGCCCCAAGCCCCAAGCCCCAAGCCCCAAGCCCCAAGCCCCAAGCCCCAGGAACTAAGGGAGCGTTAAAAAATAAGGTCCTGGGGCGCGTTCTGCCACGTCCAGGTTTTGGTCTTGCACCGCGAAGCGGTGCCGTTCGGATAGCCGGTCGGTTGGCCGCTTTGGGCCTACCACCGGATCCAAAGGCCACCCCTTGTGGCTCCCCGCTTCGCCCGCGCCCCGCAGGGGCGCGGGCGAAGCGGGGGAGCACTGGAGAGAACGAACCTGTTCCCTAATCACTAATCACTAACCACTCTCTTCATTCCCAAAGGGTCAGTCTTCGGCCACGCACACCTTATTCCCGCCAGCGTGTTTGGCCTGATACATAATATGATCAGCTTTGGTTGTGAGTTCATCGGCGGTTTCACCACAAAATTCAGCAACTCCAAAACTGACGGTCACTTCGCCGTGATACTGGCGTTCAACCGCTGCCCGGATGCGCTCCCCGACCTGAGCGGCATCTTTGGCACGGGTGCCAGGCAGGATCAGGACAAATTCATCGCCACCGTACCGAAATGGCAGGTCAACATTGCGCCGAATGGCCTGTTGGACCAATCCACCAATCCATTTCAGTAACAGATCACCCTGCACGTGTCCTTTACTGTCATTAAACTTTTTAAATCCATCAAGATCGAAATAACACAAAACCAGAGGGCTTCGCTGGCGTTCGCTTCGGGAAATTTCCCGGGGGAGGAGCGTTGTGAAATAGCGCTTGTTATAGAGTCCAGTGAGTTCGTCGGTAATACTCAGGCGGTGGAGACGCTCCTGCAAGTTCAACCGTTGGGTGATATCCAGTAAGAGGAACAAATAGCCAGGGCTCTGGCGTGCCCGGAGCGGACGGACCGTGACATAGGCGAAAAAGGTTTCACCATTGTGCCGCACCAGCCGAACATCCGATTCCCACGGTTCATCTGACTGGGTTCGGAAGAGTTCTTCAATCGTGGCCTTAGCACTCGATTCATCAAAGAGCGGTGCCACCTGATTCCCAACCATCTCCTCAGTGCTTCGGCCAAACAGAATCTCCGCGCCACGGCTGAAGGTAATAATGTGGCCCTGGGTGTCGGTCGAGATAATGGCCGTATCAACGGCAACATCAAGCACCGTTTGCAAATATTCGCGAGCGGCCTGGGCATCGTGATAAAGCCGCGTATTGCGGACGGCAACTGAAATCTGCATCGCAATGTCTTCAGCGACGCGGCGGTCAGTCGAATCAAAGGCATGCGGGTCAAGGCTTTCAAATTCAAGCGTGCCGGCGATATTTCCCTCCATCCAGATCGGTGAAACCAGCTTTGAGCGCGACCCGGTGTGATATCCCTTCCAGTTGGTTTGGCGATGGAGGTCGTGGCAAATCACCGTTTGTTGGGTATTCATCACATAGTGAATCAATCCCAGGTCCCCATCGAGCACTGAAGCCCGGATGACAACATCGTTTCCAATTCGACTGGCTAGATAGTGATTTTGCCCTTGTGGTCCGGCCAGAATCGGGAGATAGAGTGCGACAATGTCATAATTGAAGTACCGGCGGACATGATCCACGATATCCGTCAGAATGGTGTCAAATTCGAGGCAACTGGCAACCTGGCGGCCAACTTCATTGATCAGAAAAATCTGGTTATGACTGTGGTGCATGGCATCATAGCGCTGGGCATTGCGCACCCCGATGGCCAGATGGCGGGCCAGATTCTCAATCAACTGAATTTCATGGTCTTTCAGGCGCAGGCTGCGCGGGTGACGCAGGCTCATGGATCCAACCTGATCTTCTTCGCATCTGATCGGCACCGTCAAAATGTTTTCCTGATACAGCGTTTCTTTCTGGAGCGAAGCCGTTGCCAGTTCAATCGAGGCTTCATCGCGGTCCAATGGTCGGATGGTAGGGCGACCCAGTTCTGAAAAGGTGGCTTCAAAACCCAGCGCCGGTTTTTCCAGGTCAATTTCGCTGAGCAGAATGCGGATTTTTTGACAAGGAGTCAGGCGAGTGAGCCCTCGCACGACAGCTTCAACTACTTCCTTGAGGTTCAAAGAGGCATGAATCTGGCTACTGGCCTCGATATAGGCCAGGCTTCGGTGGAAAGCGACATGGTCTGACAGCCGGTCAGTGGCAATGGTCAGAGTTTTTCGAATTGCCTGGCTGGTAAACGGAGGGGTCAGAAAGGTCAATACTCCTTCCTGGCGGGCGCGTGATTCAAGCGCCGGAGTGGGATGATTGAGCAATCCCACGACCGGAACTTCAGGGAGTTTTTGGCGCAGGTACAACAGATCGTCCCAAATGGCTTCGTACCCCAGGGTCAGATCAGCCAGGACATAGTCAAAAGTTTCATCCGCCAGCGTCGCCACCAGAGCAGCACTTTGAGTAATGACATGCAATTGTAAAACTTTGCTCCGACGCAGAGTTCGCTGCAGGTGAGAGGCCACTTCGACACTGGTTCCCATTAACAACACACGTTTGCGGACAGAGAACGGCACCTTTTGAGTTCGGGCTTCTGCAGGCATAAAGAAATGAAGTAGTGGGAACGGCTTTTGGAGCTGAAGAATGGTTGAATGAATGACTTGTGGTTATGCGGACAACTCTAGCGATTTTCCTGGATGGAGCGCAAGCCTTCGTGTTGGATACCTGGGTTTTGGCAATTGATTTCGGAAACCTGACAAAGTGACAAGGTGACAGGGTGACAAGGTGACAGGGTGACAAGGTGACAAGGTGACACAGTGACAAGGTGACAGGGTGACAGGGTGACAAGGTGACAAGGTGACAAGGTGACAAGGTGACAGGGTGACAAGGTGACAGGGTGACACAGTGACAGGGTGACAGGGTGACAGGGTGACAGGTGACAGGGTGATAGAAGGACTTTCAGTAGAGGTAAAATTTATTCTCAATTCTCAATTCTTCATTCCCAAACTTCGAAGGAGGCGAGGGAGACTGGTACAGGCTTTGACAGCAACTGTTGTTTCAGCGGATAATCGGCTATTCCACTACCCCAAATCCCAATCATCACTGAAGGTCTGACTTCCATGACAAACGATGATCAATCCACTCGCCCTGTGCCCCCATCTGCATCACTGACCACTGATCCGCTGATCGGAACTGTGTTTGACGGAAAGTATCAGATACTGGCCAAGCTTGGTGAAGGGGGGATGGGGGCCGTCTATCGAGCGCATCACGTCCATATGGATGTGGATGTGGCGATCAAATTCCTGCATCATAACCTCACGGAAGATCCATCAATTCTTGAACGGTTCAAACGTGAAGCTCGGGCCGCGGTGCGAATCAATCATCCGAATGCCACTGCGGTGATGGATTTTGGGGTCTTGCCCGACAATACCGCTTATTTGGTCATGGAATATCTCGAAGGCGAGTCCCTCCGGGATCGAATTTACCGTCATACCATGACCGCGGCTGAAGCAATTGAGATTTTGTCGGAAGCCTGTGCGGCAGTTGACGCGGCTCACAAACGAGGCGTGATTCACCGTGATCTCAAACCCGACAACATTTTTCTCAAGCGTGAAGCGGATGGGAAGGAACTGGTTAAAGTTCTTGATTTTGGGATTGCCAAACTTCGCGATAAGGGGGAACCCTCGCATGCCAGCTTGACTGAGGCTGGAATGTTGATTGGAACACCCCACTATATGTCACCCGAGCAATGCCACGGGTTGGAATTAGATTCACGGTCGGATGTGTATAGTCTTGGGGTCATCGCCTATGAGTTGTTATCTGGCGAACTTCCGTTTAATGCGCCGACCTCGCTTGGCATTGTGCTCAAACATATCAATGAAGAGCCGCGACCACTCTATATCGTCAATCCGAATATTCCGCGTGAACTGGAAAAGGTTGTGCTGCGGGCGCTCTCCAAACGACCCGATAATCGCCCATCCACGGCTGGCCAGTTTGCACAGGAACTCGAAGCCGCCTGTGCTGGCAACGATGTAGTTTCAACCGCCAATTTGGAAGGGGAGGGGATTGCCTTTCACACCTCAATGCTCAGTAGCCCGGCCCTGGTTGAAGAAGATCGGGCCGAAACCACCGATGCTCCCGCCATTCAGACCAGTTTGATGAGCAGTCCGCTCGGACACGCTGAAACTTCGGATGCGATTTCAGTCTGGCATACCCAGGATGGGGTGCCACGTGAAACGATAGCCAATCGGGCGGCACCGGTCAAAATTCAGGAAAAACCGCGCACGGTACCTCGTGAAGAAAGCGGCACGTTGATTGCATCGTCGAGTTCACTGGCCAAAGCCGAAGCTTATGTTCCAGCCACTGCCAAACCTCAACTGATTGAGCACTCTGGTGGAACACTCAAAATGGGGGCACCCCATCAGCCACCCCGATCACCAGTGGGATCCATTTCCTCAGCGGATGTGCCGGTGCCAAATCCGATCAGCACGATTTTTTCCATCCGGAATATTGCAATCGCGACTATCATGTTCGTCGCACTGGTAACTGGTGTATTGATGGTGCTTCCCAGCTCAGTATTGTTAAAACCAGCCGCTACCATTACTCCTGAGCCACCTCCTCAGCCTCCCAAATTTGTATTGCCTGAAAACATGGTTGAAATCAAAGGTGGGACATTTATGATGGGGCGGAATCCTGGACCGGGTGTTCCTCTGGATGAAACTCCGGCACACCAGGTTTCAGTAAAAGATTTTGCTATTGGGAAATATGAAGTCACATGCAAAGAGTATGCTGAGTTTATTAAAGACAGCGGGTACCCAGCCCCATCAAACTGGAAAGACAACCGCTATGCCCCAGGCGAAGAGAACTTACCTGTAACAAATGTTTCATGGGAGGATGCCACCAAATATTGTGAGTGGTTGGCGAAGAAAACAGGGCTTTCCTATCGGCTCCCGACTGAGGCTGAATGGGAGTATGCGGCTCGTTCAGATGATCAGCGGATTTATCCTTGGGGGAATACCTTCTACACAGATAATGCCAATACCTTTGAATTAAGTCTAAAGCGCCCACTTGAAATCAATTCACCCAAACACGCAGACGACAAAAGTGCCTTTGGGGTTTTGGGAATGGCTGGGAACGTTTCGGAGTGGGCAGCAACTGATTACTCGCCATATCCTCAAAGTAAGGCCCCTCCAGACCCAAATCTGGGGAAACGTCAATTAAAGATCACTCGTGGTTCAAATTTTTGGGGAGTAAAAACCAATGCAACCACAACATACCGGCAATGGGATCAACCAACGGTAAGGCAACCTTATATTGGATTTAGACTTGTACTTGATTTGCCGAAAGACCAGAAATAGGTTGAGGACAATTTGATGGAATTTCTAACGTGTTAATGCTGTGTCGAATCAGTTTTTCTTTGTAAAATATTGTAGGAGTCTAAGTTGTTTTACCTTCTCATGCTTCGATCTGTATTTATATTTCTGGTTTTTATCTGCACGGTACCGGTTTACGGGCAAAAACCAGTACTTGTTGTCCGCAATCCTGGCAAACCCAATACTCCACCTCCCAAACCTCGGGTTGGAAAGACGAACTTGGCCATTTCAACCACCCCAGCCGAAGCCGAAGTTTACGTCAACGGCGACAAGTCTGGGGTTTCCGATTCGACCGGCTCTCTCATTCTTGAATTTACTCCCAACCGCACCTACCAGATCGAAGTCCGCAAACCTGAGTATGAGCCGTTTGTCAAATCATACCGGCCACAGGTGAATAAAACCGAAGTTTTACCGGTCCGGTTGGTGGCCAAATTTGCCCCGCTGGTATTGGCCGGTGTTCCTGAAGGCGCCAGTTTGATGCTCGATACCCAGCCCGTCAAACTTGAAGACCTGCAGGTTGATGGGAAACAAATCACATTTCCAAAGCTCGCGACCGGGACGCACACCTTGCGCATTGAACATGCCGACTGGATGCCCTGGGAAGACAAAGTTGAGGTTCGGCCAGATGACCCAAATGGTAATGTTGTTAGCCCTCCTCTGATTGCAGCACTGGTCAAAGTTACGATTGCGTCGGTAGTTGGGGCGACCGTGTATGTGGATGACGCTGATCGGGGAACGATCACCCCGGATGGCTCGCTGGTGATTCCAAATGTTCGACCGGGCGTGCGTACGATTCGCGTGGTCAAAGATGATTACTTTGAGACCAAATTGACCGAAACTCTGGCGGTTGGGGAAAAATCACTCAAGATTGACCTGACACCGATTCCGTCTTCGGCTGAATTCAGCGACCGGTTTAACGCTGGGCTTGGCAAGTGGGAAGCCCCTGCTGGCTGGACGGTTAACAAAGGGCTCGTCGTCAAAGGCGAAGGCACCGGGCAGCCAATGGACAAGGTGTATCGTGACTTTGATGTGGACTTCGATATCCAGTTCTTAAATGGGAAAGGGGCTTCGTGGGTGGTCCGGGCACGCACCACCAATGCCTATGTATTTTATCTTTCGGGCCCAGGCGGGAAGTATCCAGGTGAGTTTCGGGGCTATGTTTCTCGCAACGGGCAACTGGATCTGGACAAACCAATTGAAGCGCCCCCAATTTTGACCGACATCAAACCAAATTTGTATTACCACGTGCATATTGAAGTTCGCGGCAACCGGATCAAACACGAACTGATTCCCAGTTCCGGGCCCGATGCTGGTCAAGTGATGCCGCTTGGTTTTTTAGAAGACCCACAAAACAGCTTTAAACTCGGGAATTTTGGCTTCCGAACTGTGCAGGGAGAAGAATTCCAGGTCAATGCGTTTTTTATTAAACCTCTGGATGCAAAGTAAGGATTTCGTTCCATACTCAACTGGAAGAAAACGAAAAGGGAACTCACACCTGTGAGTTCCCTTTCGTTTTACAATTCTCAGTCTTTAGACTGACGGGTTATCCTTTGAGCTTTTTCTTGGCTTCGGGATAAGCGAGGGCTGTTTCCAGGTTTGGCAATGGCTGTTTTGCCAGCTCCGTGTAGATGAGTTTGGCATTTTCCTTGTCGCCTGATTTTTCATAGGCGCGAGCCAGCAATAACCGATGGAACTGGTCGGTTTGATCGGCCTGTTTCAGATGTTCAACCGCGGCTGGAATCTCACCTTTTTCAAGTTTGATATACCCTGCCACATAGTGGTATGACGTCCAGTATTGTTTGCCCTTATCACCACCTTCCTCGATCATTTTCTTGATCAATTCAGCTTCCTTCCAGGCTTCATCATATTTTCCAAGTTTCGCCAGTGCCCGGGCACGTCCATGATGCATGCGGCCAAACCAGGTTTTCTTGTCATCTTCATTCAAATTGCTGCCTGGGACGCTTTCATAGCCTTTTTCATAGGCTTTGATCGCCGCTTCCGCATTACCAGATTCAAGGTTGATTCGGCCAATCGAATTCCAGATAAACACTGGCGGGAAAAATTTAGGTGCTTCCGATTTGATGTACTCGGCATAAAAGGCTTCCAGGTGTTTGATCGCCTTTTCGTGTTTTCCTTCATACACATCGGCGTACACCAGACCATAGTGGGCATTAAACGGCATCGCACCAGGTGCTTTTTTGCTCAGGGCTGCTTTAAAGAGTTCACGGGCCTGGCTGAATTGACCGTCCATCAGCGCCACATTTCCCAGAAATCCATGAACCCGGGCTGTGCTGGCGTCGAGTTGACGTGCTTTTTCAAAGGCTGCCTTTGCATCGGCGCGGTTTCCTGTATTGACCGAGACCTGCCCCAGCATCATTTGAACCATGCGTTCATCTGGAAATTGGGTTGCGAGTTCTTTGAGAATCGGCAGAGCTTCCGTCGCTTTTTGTTGGCGGATCAGTTGAACCGCTTCCAGATACCGACGTTCGCCATCCGAGGCTTTTTTGCCAAGATCAAATGCTTTTTGAACGACTGGAACTGGATCCTGTGGCGGAGTCATCGTCACACCATAAATATAAGTGGCCAGGGCATAGTCTGGGTCGAGATCAATGGCTTTCTTGGCCAGTTTATTGATTTGTGGGGGGAGGGCGTAATTTTCAAGGGCCAGAATTGCCTGATCAAAATACTGTTTGGCTTCTTTGGATTTGGTCGTGTGATTAAATTTGCTGCCGCCTGCGGGGGCTGCCCAAACGGAAACGGTTCCGAGCATGAGTGTCAGAGCGAGCATGCCGAGGGAACGATACAGGGTTACTGCTTTCATGACTGAGTCCTCTTCTCTGAAGATGTGTCGTGGTCGGTTATGACCAGGTTGGTGCGAACACTACGAGTTTTGGCCTGTTTTGAAACGCACCACGACCCTGGTCAGGCAGTCAATTGACTGCCTGATAAGCAAGGTCGGGTGTGGAAAATTGGTGTGATAAACAGCGGTTGAGTGGGGAAATCTTACTCTTCCTGCTTCGGACGTGGTTTGCTGGGAAAGTGGTTTAACCCCAGCCGGGCGGCGGTGCCATCACTCAGATCAATAATGGATGCCGCATTGATTGCTGCCGCGATGCAGATGGTTTCGCTGATTTCTTCTTTGGTGGCGCCAAGTTCGAGGGCTTTTTTCATATGGCCGTCAATACAGCCTTCGCACTTGGCAACGAGAGAGGCCGCAATGGAGATCAATTCCTGGACTTTCGGGGACAATACCCGGCGCTCCGGGGTGAAGTACAGCTCTTTATAATAAGCGCCGTACACTTTCTTCATCCGTGGCTCAAGCATTGAGTAGGATGTTGATTCAGTGTTGGTAACTGGAATCAATGGTTCTGACTGGGCTTCTTTGTCAACCGGAGTGCCATTCACGGGTAATTCTGCGACGTTGATTTTACTCATAACTAAAAAGTCTCCTGAAATTCGAACGGAAAAGGCGGCCTGGAACATCAACATGCCGGAACACAAACCTATTTAAGGTTCAGTTTTTCGGTCATCAACCGGTTGCCATAGTGCACCTTGAATGCGACATCGCTTTTGTCAGATGCCAGATCAATTTTCAATTCATCAATCAAGGTGTCACCTTTTTCGAAAGTCACCGCTTTCTTGGCAACTTCAACCACATCTTTGGGGGTTTCGGTAAACACATTGCCATCCTGCAAGAACGTTCCGGTGCTATTGGGTTTGAAGGAGGCAATCGAGAGGGTCATTGGGGTCTCACCGTTTTTCGGCGTGATGTACATCACATAATCGCCAGGAACGATTTCTGTGCCGTTAAATTTGGCTTTGACGCCAAGTTTCAGGTGGGCAAACGGCCAGGTACGCTTGCTGTAGTATTGATTTCCGCCGTTTTCAATATACCCAAAGGTTGTTTCGCCCCAGGGCAGATTCAGGTAGCGAACTTCAACGCCAGTTTTGTTTTTCCCAACAGCGGCGGTAGCGCTTTGAATTTTGGTTGCTTTCCGTTTGTCCTGTTTAGCGAGGGCAACGGCAGTAAATGAGGTGCAAATGGTGATGATCAAGGCAAATATTGCCGAACGCACGAGACTTGAGTGTGCAGACTTCATCTGTGGAAATCCTTTCTGATTTTGACGAATAGACGTGTGTGTGATTGGTTTGATGTGTGGATATCGCGCGGTACGTGGAAATGCAATATCCGGTTGCGCCTCAAAAGGCTTTTTACAAAATGCTTACATGTTGGGCTAAGTTTTTTACATACTGATACTTCTGAGAAATTGAGCCACAATTTTTTGATACTCCCGAGGGGCGACTTCATAGGCGTGGCCGTGGCGGGCACCCGCGACAATGAACTTTTGTTTAAGCGGGTTGCGGGCGGCGGTAAAGAGCGGCTCCAACACAGTTTCATTCGGCATGCGGGTATCTTCGCCACTGCCAATAAATAAAATTGGACAGGAGATTTGGCCCACGGCTGCCCGAACGTCATAGTCGTCCGGAGCAAACCCCAGCCGCCAGGCTGTGATCCATAATAAAATCGGTGCAAAGGGAAACGTCGGGAGGTTCATCATTGAGACGTGATGGTATACCGCATCCCGCAGGGAAAGAAAGCTACTCTCCGCAATCACCGCCCGGATGTTTTGGGCTTCGGCGGCGGCCATCAGCGTTGACGCCGCACCCATTGAAATTCCCAGAAGGACAATCTGGGTTTGCGGCGTACGCGTTCTGACATACTCAATTGCCGCCAGGATGTCCCGCCGTTCATAAAACCCAATTGACGAAAACTCTGCCCGGCTTTGTCCGTGATGGCGCATGTCAAAGAGGAGCACGCTGTTCCCGGCTTTCCAGAAATCAACCCCGCGCTGCAGCCCTTCATACCTGGATCGAAACTGGCCATGAGCAATGATAAACGTGGTATTGGTGCTTGTGTTGGGGAGATACCAGCCGGAAACTTGATTTCGATCAGAAGCGGTAAAGGTTACATTCTCAAACGAAGCGCCATGCACCGCTGGCGTGTCTTTTCGATTCCGCTCGTCAGGACGGGTGGGTGGTTTGGTAATAAATAAACTGAGCAAATACGGCACAATCAAGAAAATAAAGATAGCCAGCATGAGCGTAACTCGAATTCCGGCCCGCATTACACGGTAGCCAAAGGTGAGTTCCTGATGGCGGTGGTCAAGTCTGGCCTGTGGATCGTGAACCCACTGAATGCTCTTCCAGGCCAGAAGCGTTAACCCGGCACAAAATAAACCCACGCCCACAAAGCCAAATCCTCGGTAAAGTTCGGCCCCAGCAACGGCAGCAGTTGCAATTCCAAGCTGAGAAGACCCGTTTCGGAGTGCCACATATGCGGCGCGTTCTTCAGGTTTGACGAGTTCGGTGATGAGTGCCTGAAGGGGAGCAACCCGGAGCGAAGCCAGAAAAGCCGCCAGTCCAATCAGAATAAAAAGGGTCGTACTCCAGTGAAACGTGGGCACGATCAGCAGCAATACAACCATTCCCAGGCTGCTGCGGACGGCGACCTGTTGTTTGCCAAACCGGTCAGCCATCACACCGCCAATGGCTCCACCGACAACCGCTCCAAGTCCTGCCGTGGCATAAATTAAGCCCACCTGATTGGAAGTGGTATGAAACGCATCTGAGAGCCATGTTCCAAGGTAGGTGGTAAACCCAACCAGCCCACCAGAAACAAAAAAGGCGCTGATGATTCCAACTGCCGTCGAACGGGAACGGGTGGCCATTTCCCAGAGGGTTTTCAACGGAGAGACAGGTGTGGGTTCAGTGGATCCGGCAGCCGGGGCCGATGAATGCCCCAGCCCGCTATCAGGCAAGGGAAACATTCGTACCAGCAGACCCGCCAGGGCGACGAGTACGGCTGAAACGCCAAACACCACACGCCAGCTATACAGTCCCGTCAGGTACGTTCCAAGCGGAACCCCCAACACTGGCGCCAGAAAGTAACTGACAGCCACGCCGCTCATTTGCTTTCCGCGTTTGGCATAACTCGAAGCATTGGCGAGAGCCGCAATAGCCAGTGCCGAAATCAACCCGCCCGCCAGCCCGGCAAGCGACCGCGCCAGAAAAAAAACGGAAACGTGGGGGGCAAAAGCAGCAAGAAGGCTGGCGGCTGAAAAAATCAAGGCGGCAATCGGAAGCCAGGTGCCTGGGCGGATTCGGCGACTGTAGCGGCCTAATCCGAGGGCCACGGCAGCCGCAGCCAGCGAATACCCAGTCACGCTGGCCGCCACCGTGGGCTTGGCCGCGTGGAGGCCAAAGGCGATTTGCGGGGTGATGGCGCCGACGACCTGCGAGTCAATCAGCGCAACAAGGATGAGTAAACAGGCTGCCAGAACGGCAAAGCGTGAAGTAGGAATCGGTTCGGAAGACTCCGAGACAGGGGACGTCATAAGTGCTGGTTTTAGTGTCTGGTGCTGGTTGGTGGTTGAGGTGGAGAAAAAATCGCAATTTGCGTGCTGACGAATGAAGCATTCTTTCTGAGAGGGAAATCAACACGCAAATTGTAAAATCTCAAAACTCAATCACCCACGAATTTGTTCACTTGATTCGCACCGTGACACTTTTGGCCTGGCTGCTATTTCCAGCGGCGTCTTTGGCCTGCACTTGAATGACCCCAGTTGAGGTTTTTGGCAATGAACGGGGAACGGTCCAGGAAAAAGTCTGAGCATTCCCGGCCAGCCCACTCACAATGACGGTTGAAAAGGTGACTGCGTCGCTGGCATAGCGGAGATCATGCGATTGTACCCCCACGTTATCCGAAGATTGCCAGCCAATCACCAGTTCCGGGTCCACTTTGCGTTTCACCCTGGTTTTTGAAAGGGTGACGTTTGTGATGACTGGAGATTGCGTGTCAGGTGGCGGAGGTTCTTCAGCCGTTCCAATTGAAAATGTTCCTGACCGCCCAGTGATTTCGCGACCGGTTGAGTCAACGGCTTCTATTTCCACATAGGCTTCATTGGCGATTTTTCCAGCGGGCAAGGCGACCATAAATCGTCGAACGTTTCCCGAAAGTCCCGAGGCAATGAGTGACTCAACCAGCGCGCCATTCCGATTTTCAACCAGTGTCAGAGTTTGGGTGGTCAAAACGGTTTGATTAGGGAGCACCATCCATTCAATCTCCAGTTGAGTTGTCGCGCTGGTGTTCACCTCAAGCCCCGAAGCCGGTGATCTCATCACAAAGCGAGGATCCGTGATTTTATTCGTGTCAGGGCCGACATAAATCATTGTCAACTGGTTGCCCATTGTGACGATACCTGGATCTCCGCCCATGGTGTTGGTAAAGGTTGGCGCTGTCCATTGAAACCCATCCTCGGAAAATGACCACCAGCTCCCACGACCTGAGCTGGTCCCATAAAACCGCATGCCGTTTTGAACCGCCACCAGATTTCCAGTCCAATTGACTCCATTAACAGAAGGAATGGTTGTGGCCTGGGTGAAGTTTAATCCATCGGTTGAAATCGCGTGTAAGGCGCCATCTTCGGGCCGCCCGGCGGGTGCACACAGATGCCACTGCTCGCCAAGCTGGAGCACCGCACAGTCAAACAGTCGTTTCCCTTCCACGCCAAACCGGATGCCTTCTTCAAATTGATAGTGAATGCCATCACTGGAAATCGCTGAAAAGAATGCGGAAACCGGTATTTCCCCGCCAGGTTGACCGAGCAGGTGCGACGTGTAATACAGCCGAAATCGGCCATCCGGCAGCACGACCAGGGTTGGGTCGTAGGGCCGTTGTAAATTTGATGGAAATCCCTGGATTTGAACTGGTTGGGGCTCCAACCAGGTTTGGCCGTCTTCCGAGATCATCACCGCAACTTTGTCAAAATACGCCTGATGTTCCGTATCGAGCGGAAACCACTGAAAAACAGCGAGATAGCGTCCAGTCTTATCCTGGATGACACAGGGAACGCCCGCCCGTTCGGTCAGCAGGGTGGCTGGTTCAAACTGGGTGCCGTCGGTGCTGCGGGTAATCCACAAATCACGTTCCCACGGGCCACCTGAGGGGGGTGGCGGTTGTTGACCCAAACAGAGTAAGGACCCAGTCCAAAAACAGAAGAAAAACAGCACAAGGGGAAGTCTCATAGAGTGTTTACAGCCTGAATGAAAAGTTGCTTTCCGGTGAAGTTGGAAGAAGGTGGGATGTGTAACGTACAACTGATGGGACGGCTGATTTTGGTCAAAAAAGTAGGCTGTTCTGCAGTTCCCAGTGATTTCAAAAAAATATTCCCAATTTCTGAAACAATATGTAATGAATTTTTGATTCTCATCACTACTGGGACAAGCCAAAAATGGGTAATTCGTTTCTCCACAGGCAGATTGAGTTTTCCTATAGGATCCGAACAATTATGAAAATTATTGATTTGTCACAGGAAACCGGCGAAGTGTTGCTGGATATGAGCCAGTCATATTGGATCAAAGGATTGATTTTAAACACCATCCACCATCGTAGAGAGAGGGAAGTCCCTTGCAACCAAACCCTTGTAGTTTCTGCCTCTCCGCTTGTCTGTGATGCCCAAATGGACACAGGTTCAGGCAATGGGACACCGACTGTTGACCACACACTGACCAATCCTAATCAGGTAACTCGCTTTCAACCGAATCGAACTCACCGCCGTCGGCCCTAATTTTAAATCCTCGTACAGTAGGAATGGAAAGAATCAGGCTGGCATAAAGACAAAAATATCATTGGCTGAGCTTGAATTTTGATTGAGTGCCATGAAATTGATTTAATTTAGTTTGTGTCTACAGGGGACTACAACCGTGATCTTGAATTGTTCAACCCACTCACAGATTCCTGGCATTCTGACCAGTCCTTTATTTTCAGGTTATAGCAGTTTTCAGTTGAATGAAGTACAAGAAATTCTTGAATTCAAATGATTTCCAGAGCATATCTGGTAGGTTGTTCCTGCTTCTACCGGATTTTGTGTTGGGCCAGGCCGGTGTTGAAAATAAAGGACTTGTCAGTACCACCCGCATGAGCGGGTGGGATTGGAAGCCATCTGACCCACCCACTGACGCGGGTGGTACTGACTTCCTGGCACTCCTGATTTGTCCGCAACACAAAATCCGGTAGAAGCAGAGTTGTTCATTTAAGAACTGCTATCGGAAAACGCCATTTAATCCCCCTAAAAAACAACCAGCAGTTTCTGGCATAGTATTTGAACTTGGAAGAGCACCCATTCATCAAATTTAAATTGTGAGGTCGCTTGCTTCCATGAGTTTCTTTCAAAAAACCAACCTTCCTTCATCTGAAACGGTAGTTAATCAAACCCAGAACGTGCTGAATCAATATTTACCCAAAATTCAACATGTGTTTCAGAAACATATCAAACCGGGCGTTCTCACCGCCGCCCAAAATGACAACGTGCTGCAGCCAGTGTGCAAGCTGGCGTACAGCACGCTTCCTTTTCCCGTCAGATTGATTGTTTCCGAGGATAAATTTGTGGATTTTTGTTTGGCCAACCGGGATAAACTGGTTGCTCCAGCCGTGGCTATTTGATCTTAAAATTGGCGTTACTGGCGTCTTCACCAGTATTTCCAGCCGCATCACGGGCAACAATTTTGATTCGGGCTTGCTTGGCTTTGGGTTTACTTTCGGACCAGATGAAAGATCGGGCTGAGCCTTCAAGCCCAGTCACCACGGTGATGGGGAAAGTGGCGCCACCATCGGTTGAAAGCAGAATCGAATGGGTTGTGACCGCGACATTGTCATCCGATGACCAGTTGATGGCAAACGGCTGGGCAGATTTCACTTTTTCTTTTCCGTTGGGTGAAAGAACCGTGACTTGAGGCGGTGTTGTATCGTCCGGCGGTGGCGGTTCCGAATTCAAGACCAGATTGCGGCAAAATTCAGAGGTGTTGCCTTTGTCATCCGTCGCAGTGGCGGTCAATGCCTGGGCTCCAGCCGGAATCGTGATGGTGACGTTAAAAAGTGTTTCCTTGTCCATATTAAACGACGTCACAAACTGTTTCCCCTGACCAAACCCTGATGGATCAGGATCCGCCACAAAAATTTCGACCTGACTTCCCAAATTCGATTGGCCGGTAACGCGGAGTTGAGTACTGGAAATCGTCTCAAAGGTCTGCAGGGCGGCAAAGTTCATGAGTTCGTTGGCGCCTTCGTCTTCATCACCCAGATCATTGGCGGTGACACCATTGATTCCCAAATCAATGCCTAGTTCTGCGTTTTTAAAAATGGAGTTGCGTGCAATTCGATTTCTGGTGGTTGGTGAATCCTGAACATTGTTGATCACGCCAACTCCTGCCCGCCGATTAAAGGCAATCACATTGCCGGCGCCACTCTCATTGCCCCCAACCAGATTGCTGTTGGCACCGTCAAGAAAAATGACCCCAAATCCATCGTTCGCCAAAGCTGTTTGGCCTGTGGCATCCACCCCGATGAGGTTGCCCTGGATGAGGTTGGCGGTTGCTTTTTCAGTGAAGCCGACAAAGATGCCATTGCGGCCATTGCCTGAAACCTGATTCCCTTCGCCTGCGACCAACCCTCCGATTCTATTTGCCGAACCGCCGACCGTGATGCCATCCAATCCATTTGGAATGGCTGTGGTCCCTGTCAGATTGGTACCAATCCGATTTCCAGTGACTGTGTTTTTGTCGCCAGTCATCACCAACCCATCACCACCCTGGATGCCTCCATTTCCGGAAATCACATTTCCGATGATTTGTGTTTCAAGCCCTTCAACACTGATTCCGGCAATCCTTTGATTCCCAGTACCCGTCACGGCAGCCTCGCCATTTGCCGCCGGACCAATCAGATTGTTTTGAATCAAATTCCCCTGGGTTTGAAAGCCAGAAACCTGGATACCAATTTCAGTATTTCCAGAAATGACATTGCGCTCCGTTGCGGCGGGTCCACCGATCTGATTCCCGTTACTTTCATTGATGATGACCCCGCGCGTGTTGGGAGCGCTTTGGACCCCATCCGGGCCAATCCCAATAAAGCATCCGAAAACTTTATTGGACGAAGCCCCTTCACCTTCAAAGGCGATTCCAACAGCTCCATCTCCCCCTCGAAAATTGATGACGCCTAATCCACGGATGGTATTCCGGCTCGTGGAAACAAGCAGCCCGGCATTGAGGCCACGTTCACCACTGATAAAAATTTCCGGTCCCTGAGGGTTGGTATCTCCCACCATTGTGGTCTGGATGGTGCCGTCAATGGTGACATCGCTCGCATTGAGTGCCGGATATTGAACTGGCGGTCGAAAGATGACGGTTCCATTTGAAAAGCCGGGGTCAGTGCGTGGGACATTAAACACGATCCGGTTGCCAGAGGTGATTTTGGCCAATGCAAATCGGAGCGAGCCTGGAGTTGGATTGGCATTGTCTCCATTATCCGTGGTGGTGGTCACGACCATGTCTCCCTGAGCTGATACCCAGGGAAGGAAGTTGTTCCACAGGTGTGCCGCCAGGGTAACCAACACCAGCACTGTAAAAACACGAAGAACGCGAAAGGGGGGAAGTGGACGCATCGAATCCTCCACGGAATGAAGAATGAAGAAACCACTGGTGGTTAGTGGTTAGTGGTTAGTGGTTAGAAATCAACACTTTCGAAGAAGAGTCAGCCACCAAAAACCAGAAATGAAGAATTGAGAATGAAATCAATTCGAAGATAGAAGCTTTTGCTTTCTTCAGCCCCAAGCCCTGAGCCCTGAGCCCGAGGATTTTTCAGCCTTCAACAGAGCCGAAAGACCAAAGAGCATCCAGGTTTGTGACCAGCGAAGATAAGAGATTCGATTAGTGTATAGCGGTGTCTTTTGAAAGTAAAAGTAACCTTTAGGAGAACGCATATTTTTGAGCGTCCAATCAAGGCACGATTCGAGGCGTTCCTGGGCTAACGCGTCCTGATGCTTCAATTGTGCCAGTGTCACAAACGCCTGGGCGGCGGCATGGATATCAATCGGATACAGGCGGTTGTGGTAGTACTTTGGCTTCCCATCCGGCAAGAAAAAGAACCGACAATAAAAATGAAAGCCCTGGTCAATGGCCTGAGCGGCTTCGGGGAAATCGGCAAACCGGCGAATTTCATCCAGACAGATGAGATTGAACCCGGTGTGGAAACTGTCAATCCATTGCTGGTTCGAAGCTTCACCATAGGGCCACGAACCATCCTTTCGCTGGTGACGAATGCTGAATCTGGCTGCTCCCATTGCGGCTTTCCGGAGTGCCGGTTCCTGCGTGAAGGAATACACTCGTGCCAGCAGGGCCGCGCCGAGCAAACTGGCGTTATGCACGCGGGTTTGGTCAAGCTGGGTATAACTAAAGCAGAAAGTAGATGGGTCGTGTTGGTCTGGTGTCCGGGCCAGATCTTTGAGAATAAAATCACACGCCTGACGGGCTGTATCGAGATACCTGGTGTCACCAAACCGCTCATACGCATCGAGATACGCCTGAGCCACAAACGTGGTGCAGACAACGGAGGGTGACCCTTGTGGAACGAAAAAAGCGCGAGATTGCCAGTCAAACGGGTAGCCCCAGGCGGTGCCGCTGCATCCAGTCGAGCGCATTCCATCAAGTTCGGCGAGCAACGCACGGGCGTGATCTTCAAATCGCTTTGGAGCCTCGCCTTGTGATGCGGCCCAGGCAGCCCGTCTCAGCAAAGCCCGAACCGCCAGCCCATGTCCTTTTGGATTTGCGCATTTCGCGACACCAACCACGGATCGGAAATTGATTGGCGAACGCTTGCACAATTGAATCCAGGCAATCCGGGCCAGTTTCCCCGGAAGTGGTATGTACTGCCAGAGGGTGGCATTCAATCCATCATAAGGATCATGCCCACACCAGTTTTCCTGGATGCAATAGTCGGCCAGTCGGTCAAAATGGTGCTGAACGTCGGTCAGATTCATAGTTGGGGCTGAAAAATCCTCGGGCTCAGGGCTTGGGGCTGAAGAAAATGGGCTTGAATTTGAATGGGTAGTTTTTTCGAACCCGGAACCCGGTTTTTCTTCATTCTCCGTCATTCTTCTCCGCAGCGCTCCAGCGGCGGTACCGGGGATGCTGTGATTGACGGTCCATCCACTCGCCAAATGCCTGTTTGAGCCGGGCTGCTTCGGCTGGTCGCTGGTCAATCAAGTTGCGGCGCTCTTCCGGGTCCTCTTTCAGGTTGTACAATTCCCAGGTGTTTCCTTTGGCGTCGTAAATGAGCCGCCATTCAGGATGGGTGGTGTCAGTCACCCCCCAGGCCAGAAAACTCGGTTCGGTCAAATTGCGGGGGGTTTCACTGATCAAGAGTCGGGAAGGCGGATTCTGGGCACGCGCCAGTTGGAGGAGGCTGAGTCCTTGAAAACTAGCCGGAATTTTCACTCCAGCAAAGGCAAGCGCGGTCGAGGCAATGTCGAGTGAGCCGACCGGTGTTTCAACGCGGCGGGGTTCAATGCCAGGTGCCCGAACAATCAACGGAACATGGATCTGTTCGCGATAAGGCCGTGACGCATGGAAATATTCACCATGTTCGCCAAATGCTTCACCGTGATCGGCGGTGATCATCACGATGGTATGATCGAGCAATCCTGAACTTTCAAGGTAGGAAAACAAGCGTCCCAGGTGAAAGTCGGCATAGGCAATTTCGCCGTCATACAGATCAATATTCCGACTTCCATAGTTAAACTCTGAATGGGCCTGATACTGGGCGTGCGGATCAGTAAAATGCACCCAGGTATAAAACGGCGCCTCAACTTCGCCAGCGTCTTCGTGCTTTTTCAGGAATTCAATCAGTTTGTCGGTCAGGGTTTTGGCATCCGAGGACTTCCGCCCGGTTTTGATCTGGTCGTCAACATCCATCCCACGGTAAATAATGGTCTTATACACACTCCAGCGCCGATTTTGGAGCAAGTGCCCCATAATCCGTTTGCTCAGGAAAATGGTCTGATAGCCGTTTTCTTTAAAGGTCGTCGGAAGGTTTGGTGCCGTTGGGTCAAAAATACCTTCGCCATAGCTGGAGGTCGCAATCGAAGAAAACGAGTGACCGGTATTGCTGGCCTGAGAGTAGGAGTTCAAAAACAGGAGTCCGCGTGAAGCAAAGCGATCCAAATTGGGCGACGTGCTCCGGTTATAGCCATAAATTCCCATATGGTCAGCCCGCAGGGCGTCAATGGAAAGAAAGAGCACATTGCGTTTTGGGGCATCTGGGGCAATGGTTTCCGGGATTCGAAACGCGGATAGATCCGGCGCCACGGAAGGAACCGTGACCTTCCCGTCTCCGCCAAGCATATTTTCGTCAATGCCGTTTCCTGGAATTTCCACCGCCAGCGGATTGATATTCGGGTTTCGGTCATCAGTATCACCGCCACCTAAAATCGGCGAAAATCCATCCTGGTCAAAATCAATTATCTTTTGAGCCAACCCGACATACTGCCGAATCAGCACGCTTCGTCGCCAGATGAGGGCTTTGACATTCTGATTGTGGTCAAATCGAATTCCGGCCCAGCCTGCCAGCAGGATGACCATTCCAACCACAATCCACAGGGTTTTAGCCAGGGCCTGATGAAACACACTCAGTTGCAGCAGGAACAGAAACGCGATGGTCAGCAAACTGACTTGCAGGACCGCCAGCGGATTATGGAAGGTATCTTCGTAGTAGCCCACAAAATACCGACCATCCAGACCGTAGGCCGCCAGTCCAGCCATCAGCGAAATCAGTCCGGCAATCAGCGCATTGCGTGGCGAAAGTGAAAAGCGGGTGCGTCGCACAAATGTCTGGAGCAATGCCGTCAAAAGCGCGACGCCGCCCAGGAAAGCAAGAAAGGTGATCAGGTGATAGCGCGACATTCGCCCACTGAGCGGCAAGCCCTTATCCGCCAGACCATAGAGTAAGTTGACAAAGGGCACATACATACAGTTCGACGCCAGGAACGACACTCCGCCTAGCAAGCCAAAGTACAGACCAGTAAGCGTTCCGATTTCCACCCAGATCGAAGCTGCGCGAACACGCCGACTGACAACACTCCCCAAAGCTGGTAAGAGCGCAACCAGCGCCAGGAGCAGCATCGTTCCAAATGCCGAAATGGCGCCAAAGCCCAAAAAGGCAAAGCGTTCCGAGACCGACAGAAAGAAGCTGGAGAGCGTCAGGTTGCGTTCGATTCCTTCCAAAACTCCAAGTAGGAGTCCTGCCGCGACACCCGCTTTGAACAACCAGAGCCAGACCTGCCCAAAGGCAGGCGATACTGGTAATTCTTGAGATGTCTCTGGGATATTGGAGGAAGGGGTGTCGGTCATTGAATCGGGTTCAAGTAATGGAGCAATTTCAAGAGAAGAAGGCATGTCAGGGTTCAGGGTTCAGGGTTTCAGGGAAATATTTAAGGGTTAGTTCATCGAGCAGGAGCCAGGGCCGCGTGGGTCGCCGCACGTTCCGCAAGCGCCGGGAGAAAAATTGCGGAGTGGCATACTTTGACCACCTTTGGTCGAAACGGCAAAGCGGGAAAGTTCTTTTTCGAGGTTCGAGCTATTGCACGATGGGCAGACAGGTTTTCTGTCGCCGCTGACGAGCGCTTCGAAATGATGGTTGCACTCAGTGCAGGTATATTCAAACAGTGGCATAGAGGTTCCTCACGATTGAAAAAATAAAACCTGTTTGTAGTCAGTCGTCAGTCGTTCGCTCAATCTATTTGATGGAATTGTTTAACCGTTTTCTGACACGAGGGTTTCATTGCGCATTGGTGTAAGTCATTGAGCGGTGGTTTTTTTCCCAGCCTGACCCAGAATCGAACTGACTTCATCGGGTGTCAGTTGTGACGGCTGGGGGTGGCCCTGGGCATCAGTAAATTTCAACGCGGATGAAAGACCGGAATCATCTTGCTTCCAGGTGCCGCTGGGTGCTGATTCGGCCTGTTGCAACCGGGTCACGCTGTCGTTGAGGGCGCGGCGTGGAACGGCGCGGCGGACAACTGTTTCGGCCCATGAGTAGTAAGGATAGTCAACCTGATAGCTCCACCCATTTTCAAATGGGACGGCGATGACAAAGAGATCGCCAGTCGCGACGTGTGAAATAGCTGAGACAGGAATGACATCGCTGGCTGGATGAAACAAATGGTCATTATACATGTGTGGATCAAGCACAATGAGTGAGATTCGCGCCGTCTGATCTTCTACCACTGTTGAGCGCCCTTTCGCAAAGCTTTCGAGCGCGGCAGCGATCCGTCGCCACGCCGGACCCCAGAGAAATTCATAAGTATTGACCCGACTCAGAACCGACCCAAGCTCCGGAAGCAACACCCTGTAGGCTTCGGCTTCATCTGGGACTGGTTTTCCAGCCAGATGTTGTGCCAGCGGAGACAGCGTTGGTTCATCCAGAATGACCTGGTCTCCACCCTGGAGCAAAATGCAGAACCGAACCGCCTCATCGGTTGAATATTCCGAAAAATCGCCCGCCTCAGCCGTCGCAATCAGAAGGTCGCGATGTTCGAGCGCCTGTGGACCGGTGAGCGTGACCCAAACGGAAAGCAGGCCGTCAGCGTCGAAGTGATTATTGGTAATGAGTTCAATACCTTGCGTAAACCGGAGCCGGTCAGGATGGCTGACGAGGTTAAGACAAATTTCGGTCGAAGTATCGGCTTTGAGTTCGCGAGGCGTTTGATTTCCCTTCCAATGCGAGAAATGCAGGCTATTGGGAACCGTCCCATCAACCGAAATTTTGGGTACGGACTCGAGTCCGGAGTGGTAAAATTCGAATTTCATATGGGGAGGAGCCTCGAAAAAAGGAATTGACAGCGCCAGAGCGGTTGCGTATTATCCGCGTTCCTTCTTGTTCATTCAATGCGGCCAGGTAGCTCAGTCGGTAGAGCAGCGGACTGAAAATCCGCGTGTCGGCGGTTCGATTCCGTCCCTGGCCACCATTCACGAGAAACAAAAAAAGCGGCGAGTCTCACAAGGCTCGCCGCTTTTTTGTTTTTAGTAAGGTGTAGAAATCCACTTTTCCAAATTAAGTACCTGTTACGTTTTTGTCCAATAATACTTCACTCCCAGGCATCTTAACATCTCAAAAGTATTTAAATAGTTCACTCCAAACGCTTTACAGACGTTAGGAATAGGAACTCGTTGCTTTGCTTCTGGCCTAAAGACTTCGTCGGTTACCAGGGTAAGTCTATAAACCATTGAATATGCGATCAGCCACCCATCGGCAACACTTGCAAATTCTGCCTTAGCTTCGGATTTGAACTGTGGTTGCGATTGTACCCAATTCATTAAATCCCCAAATGCCTTAACGACTTCAAGGATATCAGTTGAGGCAAAGCACGATCCTGGTACTTCGGTGTTTACCCAAACCTTAAGCTCATCGTTTCCTTTCTCTAACTCGCGTTTAACTCTATCAATACTCAATACTTGCCCATCTTTGTGATAGGAGATCAAGCAATTCCAGAACCCTGGACAGATATCAAATGCATAGTATCGATTTTTAGCATCGATCAAGACATTTGAATCCAATAAGTATGGCATGTTGTTTACCCTCAAAAAGTAAACCCAAGTGATTGAGCGTACTGGTTAAAGGTTTTCCCATGTAGTCCAGTTAACCGATACGCATCACGATAAAGTAATCGGCCTTCTTTGGTTGCCTGAATCACTGCAGCTCCGAATCGTTTACCAACGCGCCCATTTTGTAGCACGAAAAAATCACCACCGCTAGACTGAGCTTTTTGACGTCGTTCGTCTTGTAAATACTGCTGGTAAAAATCAAAGAATTTTTGATGGTTTAACAATGCAAGGTCGAGAGAGCGCCGGGCTATCACTAATGGACTGACTTTGAAGATCTTAGCCAAAAATTGAAATGGGTCTCGATGTTGTGAGGCTTTACTCCAATGCCTTCTTAATTCTTGCTCGGGCACAAGCAATTCCGCTGCTACTTTATTGCAGAAAATTTCTACCTCTTCATTCGCTGGTTGAAGTTGTTCAAAATTAAAAATCCCTCCTCGCCCAATCCAAATATGAGCTAACTCATGGGCTAATGTGAACATTTGTGCCGCTTTGCCATCGGCTCCATTTATAAACACTAATGGAGCGTGCTCATCAACTAAGACAAAACCGCGAAATTCGTTTGGGTCAAGTTTGCGATGAGTATTATTGCCCACAATCCCATTGATAATTACAAGAATGCCTGTGTTTTCCGTTTCTGATCGCAAGCACTGAAAGGCTGCCTCCCAGGTTGAATTTTCTTGAGCCCACCCCTTTTGTAATTTCAGAACCCTCCGAATCCTCAGTGCAACTTCATTTGGGTTATTGTCCAAACTCGAACTACCCACGAATTTCAATGGTTCCTCACCCTGTTCTATTAAATAATCTCGCATCCATCCTTGGCGACGCTGCATTGTTTGAATCGTTTCGAGTAAATCTGGGCTAGGTCGTTTTACCTCACCTCCAGTGACCGTGCGAAAATCTTGGATTGGAAGTTTTTCTTCAGGGGGTTCAGAAAGAAAGAAGTACCCCAATGGAGTTGAAGTTTTTTTAGCTAAGTCTTCAAGTTGGTGTAAGGTAGGATTTTCTTCCCCAGACTCCCATTTCAGAAACTTTGGGAACTTTTTCACGAGAGTATCTTTTGTGAGCCCTGAACGCTCACGAGCCCAGCGTATTAGATCTGGAGTGACGGATACTCTAATCATGGCTTTATCTGTTTTTCTGGGATGATATAGGATTTCAGAAAATGATTTCGTCCTGGGAGCGCCGGTATCCTGCCGGCACCAAACAGTTAATCTTCAATCAGTTGCCGGCAAGATGCCAGCGCTCCCAGGAAATATTTATCTGAAAAGCTATAGCTTGGTTGACCACATGTTATTCAAATGGAGTTCCTATTGCAGAAAGGTTGAGGTTCGGATAAATGGCCAGTTGCGAAGCTCTGTGATCTACTAGAAAGTGTTATAGGTGTCTATAATTCCAGAAATATAGCTTTGTAATTTATTTATTGCAAGATTATTAAATATCACACCACAAGCTTGAATTGCCAACTCAAACTTTATATTTGAGTAGTAAATTATTGGAAATAAAAAGTTTATGGGATATTTGATTTTATTGATATTTGATGCTCTGAGGTTTGCCAACCTGCTTCTACCGGATTTTGTGTTGGAGACAAACCAGAAGAGCCACTAAGTCAGTACCACCCGCGTTAGTGGGTGGGCCGGCTTACTTTTCATCTCACCCGCTCAGGCAGGCGGTACTGACCAGCCCTTTCTTTCCAATGCCGATCTGGCCTAACACAAAATCCGGTAAAAGCAGGAACACCTTTCAGTCAGGCGCTCCTGGTCTCAGCGTTTCTTGATCGAAAATGATTATCCAAAAGGGAGAAATGTATGAAGATTGGCAGAAACGAACCCTGTCCGTGTGGCAGCGGCAAAAAATATAAGGTTTGTTGCTATGGCAAGCCAGTTGCCTCGACACTGCTTGCTCGTTCTCCGCAGCCACAGGCCGAAAACGTTGGCCAGTACCCTTCGAACCCAGACGGAAAGAGGCTTTGGACGACACAAACCGGAGAACTCCATCAGCCCGTCAGGCTCCGATATGAAATCAAAGATGAGACGAAACTCCGGGCTGCTTTTTCAAAATTACGGTGTATTGACTTTGATCCTCTGCAAAACCGATGGGCCTGGCTGTTTGATTATGAAGCCCGAACCATTCAGTTGAAAAAATCCGATGCTTCACTTCCTGTTTCAGATGGTTCGATTGTGATCGGTTCGTTTTTTATCCGTTCCGGCAACGAACTCCACCTGGAAGTGCGCTCCATTGAAAGAGCGATTGCCGCCATTCTGTTTTTTGACAAACACCTTGGGCGGAAGATTGCGGAAATCAAATGTCTGGAAATCGTGAACCGGTTGTTTGATAGCTCTGATTCCATTCCTGATTCGCTTTCTGGGTACTTTGATGCTCTGGATGAAAAAGCTCAGGTTGACCCGGACGAGTTGGTCAAAGGAATTAAAGCACTCCAGGACCAGACGGATGACCCCAACCTGAAACGGGCCATAGCTTCAAAATATATTGATGAGTTGTTGCACCGGCCAGAGCCTGAGGTTGAGCGATTACCAGTTCATTTTTATGAGGAAGGGATTAAACGCATTGAAATGTCGTTGCGGCTTCGACAAATCGTGGCGATGAGGCATTGGGAAGGGCATCCCAATTACACCCTGATGGATGTGATCAGAGAAAGTTTGACGAGAACCAATCGCTAGCCAATCTGGCAAGTCAGATATTATACCAATTTGCAACGAGACCCTGGTGTTGCAAAATAGTCAAATAGTTCAATCAAATAAACTTAGTGAACTACTGACTACTGACTACAAACTGTATCAGGCCAGCACTTCCAGCAGTTCCCGCAAGTGGGAAATTTCATAGGTGATCGGCACATCGTCTGGCCGGGAGTGTGCCGCCGGGTTAAACCAGCAAGTATCAATGCCAAAATCCGCTCCGCCCTGGATATCTGACGTCAGGCTGTCACCGATGATCAAGACGTCGTTTTTGGGTGGATATCCTGTCCGGGCAGCGGCGACTTCAAAGAATCCAGCTTCAGGTTTGGCGACGCCAACTTCTTCAGAAATAATCAGTTCCGTGATGTACTGCTTGAGCGGAGACAGCGCGATGCGACTCCGTTGAACGAACTGCAACCCGTTGGTGACAATTGCCACTCGACATTTTTCCTGGAGCCGGTGCAGGACCTCGTGAGCCCCATCAATGAGTTCGGCACGAATCGCCAATTGTTCTAAAAACGCGCTGCCAAACTGGCTGGGTGAAGAATCAAGTTGGATGGCTTCCATCAACAACTCAAACCGTCGGGCATGCAGGGCGGCGGGTGTGATTTCGCGCCGTTCCAGTGCCTGCCAGAGTTTCTGGTTGATCCGCCGATAGATGCCGAGGTACTCCTCTTGAAAGGGCAGGTTCAGGGCGTCAAAGGTATTTTTGAGGGCAATTGGCTCAGCTTGATTGTAATCAAAAAGGGTGCCGTCCGCGTCGAACCATAACCAGGGATAGTGTTTTTTCATAAAGGCTTATACCAGTTTGTAGTCAGTAGTCAGTAGTCAGTAGTTCGCTAAGCTCAGTTGATTGAATTATTTGACTGTTTCCTAATACGAACGATTCATTGCAAAATAGTGTTAGCCATTTCTCTTGCTGAAGTTGATTTGAGGGAAACAGAAAAAAACTATGGCAAAACGCTGTTAGAGAATTTGCCAAGTATGGTGGTTTGGGCGATTGCAACGCAAGAAATGTAAGCTGTCTTATACCAGTCAGTGGTCAGTGGTCAGTCGTCAATAGTTCGCTAAGTTTATTTATTTGAATAACTTGATTGTTTTCTAATACGACTGCTTCATTCCACAATGGTACTAAGTACCTTGTCATAAGTTTCCTGAGATATTGGGTTTGGTAAGTGGTTGATCTTTTTCGTGTTTTTCGTGTTTTTCGTGGTTAAAATGTCTGGAAACTTTCGGTAAGGTACTTATCTGGTTGCGGGATTATCCTTTTTCACATTGCCAGTTGGGTCTTTCCTTTCAGGCTTCAAGTTTCTGGTTGAAATCTTTCAATCAATTCGAGAGAATATGCTTCTGATTACATTGTTATAGGTTGTGGCGATAACCTGCTTATTTCAAACGGAGCAAAATCATGAATTTGCAAGCCACGCTGTATTTTCGAAATGCAACTTCGGACAAGGTTTACTTCATTGAGTTGAAAGAATCGGGCGACGGATATGTGGTTGATTTTGCCTATGGTCGCCGTGGTTCGACGCTTAAAACCGGGACCAAAACACAAAAGCCGGTGCCCTACGCCGAGGCAAAGGATGTCTACAACCGGTTGCTGGCAGAGAAAACCAGCAAAGGCTATAGCCCCGGTGAAGAAGGGCTGGCCTACGTTCAAACCGAACATGAAGGCCGCATTTCGGGTGTCCAGTGCCAGTTGCTCAATCCAATCGAAGAAGCCGAGCTTGAAAAATTCGTGAATGACCCAGCGTGGTGCTTTCAGGAAAAGCACGACGGGAAACGGATGCTGATTCGATGTTCGGAAAACGGACTCGTCGAAGGCATCAACCGGAAAGGTTTGGTGGTGGGGATTCCCAGTTCGTTTGCGGCGAGTCTGGCCAATGTCGGAGCGCCGGTCATCCTGGATGGAGAAGCCGTCGGCGAGAAGTTGTTTGTGTTTGATATTTTGCAATGTCCCGGAGCGAATGACGATGGCGCCGAGGATGTGCGTTCGTGGAACTATGCTGACCGAATTGGGCTTCTGAAACAGCTTGAACCCAGGCTGGTTGGCACGGCGGTTGAAATTGTTCCGACGGCACAGACGAAAGAGGAAAAAGAAACGCTGGTTCAACGTCTCAAATCTGGTGGAAGAGAAGGGCTGGTCATCAAGCGGCTCGATGCGCCCTACGCCGCTGGCCGTCCAGCGTCGGGTGGAAATCAGCTCAAATACAAATTCACGGAAAGTGTGTCGTGCGTCGTGGTGAGCCATAACCAAAAACGGAGCGTCAACCTGGGACTGCTTGATGATGATGGCACCCTGGTTGAAGCCGGGAGCGTGACGATTCTTCCTAATTTCCAGATTCCACCGCTCGACTCAATTGTCGAAGTCCGCTATCTGTATGCCCACGCCCAATCAGGCAAGCTGTACCAGCCGGTGTATCTCGGTGAACGTGACGACATTGACCACAGCCATTGCCGGAAGACACAACTGAAATTTAAAGCTCCAATCGAAGATGATGAAGGGTAAAATTTGGAAGCATTTTTGAACCACAGAGGACACAGAGGACCGCAGAGGAAACACAAAATACCTCTGTGGTCCTCTGTGGCGAAGTTAAATATCCACCTCTAATCTTAAAGCACACCTCTCCATGCTGATTTCTGATGGCTTGACCGCTGAACTTCAAGCGCTTGCTGTTTCAATCACGGGGCTTGCAAATGATGAAACACGCCGCCGATTGGCTTCACAACTGGTTTCGCGGTTGATGGTTGTGTATTTCATCCAGAAGAAAGGATTGCTTGACGGCAATCAAGAATATCTTCGCCAGAAACTCAACCAACACAATCAGATAGGCCAGCGAGACAACTTTGTGGAGTTTTTCGAAACGCTGTGTTTTGACGGCCTTTCAACACCCGAATCCAACTGGTCGCCAGAAACCTGGTTGAGATTGGGCAACGTGCCGTTTCTCCACACGGAGCTGTTTAGCAGGCCGTTATTCGAGACTTTTTACCGTCAACCGATTCAGATTCCGGATGCGATTTTTGAACGGCTTTTTGGGTTCTTTGATCAGTTTGAATGGCAGATGGCTGGAGACTGGTCAGAGAGTCCCTGGGTTGTGACTCCGGATGTGCTGGGCTGGTTGTTAGAGCAACACATCAATCAAAAGCAGTTGGGGGCGTATTTCACCCGAGACGACACAACCCGCTATATCAGCCAAACCACGATCATTCCGTTTCTGCTCGAACAGGTCCAAAAAGAGTTCCCAACCGCATTTGAACCCCACAGCCAGCTCTGGCAACTGCTTTCGTCACATCCAGATCGCTATATCTATCCGGCAATCAAAAAAGGAATTCACCTCTCATTACCAAAGCCAGTTTCGGCAGGCATTGGTGATCCTTCGTTGCGCACACAGTGGAATGAACCAGCCTTTTCCGACTATGCCTTGCTGACCGAAACCTGGCGCGAAGTCGTTGCCCGACGTCAGCGATATGGCGCGCTCCGAGCAAAACTGGAAACTGGCGCCATCCACGACATCAACCAGCTTATTACTGAAAACCTGAACCTTCATCAGTTTGCCGTGGATGCAATTGAGCACTGTCCAACGCCTGGATTCTTATTCGCCTTTTGGAAAGCACTGGAGCGGCTGACGATCCTTGATCCTACCTGTGGGGCCGGGGATTTTTTGCTGGCGGCACTCAAAACGCTGGCGCCGTTGTATACCGCCTGTTTCAGTCGGATGCAGACCTTTTTGGCTCATCTTCCGCCACCTGGACAGTCCACCGATTTTGAATATTTCAGTCATTTTGCGCTCGTTCAAAAAGTGGCTGAGTGTTTTCCCAGCCAACCGTACTTTGTTCTTTTTTCGATTGTGACCAGAAATCTTTTCGGCGTGGATATTCTGGAAGACGCCACCGAAGTTACTGGCCAGCGCATGTTTTTGAAGTTGCTTGCTCAGGTAAATGACATCACTGAAGCTGTGCGACTGGCCGATATCAGGTTGAATCTCCGAACTGGAAATGCCCTGGTTGGATCAGTTACACCGGCATCAACTCCCGAAATTGATCAACCTGATCGTTTTCTCAAAGACCTCAACCACCAGAAACCGGTGCACTGGTTTAATGAGTTTCCCGAAGTGTTTGCCTGTGGCGGGTTTGAGGTAATTCTGGGGAATCCGCCCTACGTCAAACTCAACAAGCACACGATTGACTATCAGCTATCTGGATTTACAACCCTCCCGTGCCAGGATTTGTATGCCTGTGTTCTCGAACGAGCCTATGGGCTTTTGAAAACTGGTGGTCGGTTGGGGGTGATTGTCCCGATTTCAATGTTTGGTACGGATGGGTTTTCAACGCTCCAGGCCGAGACGTTACGGCAATTTCACCTTTTGTGGGTTGCCTGGTTTGCCAATCGTCCGGCACAACTTTTTGATGGAGCACAAAAACGCCTGACAATTGTCCTTGGACGAAAAGGCGCGCAAACCGGGACGACCATTCATACCACGGCTTACATTCGCTGGTGGAAAGAAGAGCGGGAACATTTGTTTGAAACCCGGATTGGGTACGCCAGGCCAGCCAGTCCTTTTCAGGTTTTTGCGCAGGCACTTGAAAAACTCGGCAGTGATTTAGAAGTGAATCTGTTTCACAAGCTGGTATCGGCTTCATCTGGCAGGATGCGGGAAAGCCTGTCTCCGAATGGGGTTGAGCGGTGCTACTACACGCGGAAATTCGGTTATTTTCTTGCGTTTACCGACTTCATTCCACATATGATGGATCTGAAAACCAGGCAGAACCGGCGACCATCTGAATTAAAAGAGCTTCGTTTTCAATCAAAGGACACCTGTCTGGCAGCGATTGCGGTTTTGAGTTCATCAACCTTTTTCTGGTTTTGGAATGTCCTTTCAGATTGCCGAAATTTGAACCGGCGTGACATCCTGGCCTTTCCCTTGAATGTTGCCAGTCTGCCATCTGACCTGAAAGAACCATTGAGCGAGCTGGGACGATGCTATCTGGATGCGCTCAAGGCAACTTCAACCACTATGCTCAAAAGTGGGCTTTCTGTCGAAACCTTTGAGTACAAAGCCTGTAAGCCAATTCTGGATGAAATTGATCGGCTTTTAGCCAACCAATTTGGTTTCACGGCTGAAGAACTCGATTTCATTCTCAACTATGATTTCAAGTACCGGATGACAAGGTGACAAGGGGACAGGGTGACAAAGGGACAAGGGGACAGGGTGACAAGAGGACAGGGAGACAAGGGAAAGTACTATGCAGGCAGTCATTTTGATTGGCATTCAGGCCACGGGAAAATCAACGTTTTATCGCGAAAAGTTTTTCAATACCCATATCCGCATCAATCTGGATATGCTCAAAACCCGTCATCGTGAAACCATTCTGTTGCATGCCTGCCTTGAAGCAAAGCAACCCTTTGTGATTGACAACACCAATCCAACTCGTGCAGAACGAGCCAGATACATTACCTCGGCAAAGGAATTCGGCTTTTCAGTCGTTGGATATTTTTTCGAATCGAGGCTTCGGGATGCACTGGCTCGCAACCTTACTCGAACTGGAACTGCCCACATTCCAGAAAAGGGCATTGGCGGCACCGCCAGACGATTAGAACTTCCCAGTTTGGCCGAAGGCTTTGATGAACTCTCTTTTGTCAGGATTGAAAACGGCGGGTTTGTGGTTGAACCGTGGAGAGATGGGTAGAGCTTGGGGCTGAAAATACCAGGGCTCAGGGCTTAGTATAAGTCCCCATAAATAGGGGATGAAATTCGACCACTCGCTAGCAGAAACATTGGTTTTCGCCCGGATGGGCGGTGGAAAATAGCCGGTGGCAAGTGTCGCTTTGGATACGCGGCCACCGGACAGAGCCGCCATCACGGGTTCGCGCCCGGATGGGCGCTGGAACAGGAGTCGTGAGCCAGCAGCCGAAACTTCGACGAAAACCGGGACCCAAACCAGCTTCCAGCGCCCATCCGGGCGCGAACCACTGCGGACCGAAGCTCCGGTGGTATGCCCAAAGCGGCAAACCACCGGCTATTGTCCGGCGCCCATCCGGGCGGAAGCCAATTGGGAATCACCGAAATTCCATCCCCCATTTATGAGGACTTGTACTTAGGGCTGAAGACTCGCAAGCTCGGGGCAATCGAAGGGATGAGGGATGAAATAAAACCAATTCTTCAGCCCTCAGCCCCAAGCCCTCAGCCCTGGTTTTCTCAGCCCTCTGTCTTCAGCCCAATTGGTTACTTGCGCAGGCGCATCCCAAGGCTGATCATAATGCCATGTCCTCGGTAAGCTCCGCTAAATGCCGGGTTTACTTGAGGTTCGACAATACGTTCACGGCCAATGAGACCAGCGATGCCAACATTGAACCATTGTCCAAAAAGCTTTTTGTAAATGGCGCCGCTGACATCAATGCCACCAGTATTGATCAATCCAGGATTGATAAACTGATCACGGAATCCATCCGAGGTAAACGCCAACCCAAAATTGAGGCGGGTGGTGTCATTGACGGTGTAGATTGAGCCAAAACGCACGGAATGCACATTCTTGGCATTGATCGTCTGTGACAGGAGCGGCTGCCCGCTTTGCTCGCTTTTCACCACGACGGTTTCCAATGCGTTTGGATAATCATAGAACCGATAGTCAGCCACGAAGGTGAAGTTCTTGGTGGCTTTGAACTGGACACCGCTTTCAACCACCTGAGGGAGTTTAAACTGGGTTGTGATGTTGGTTGTGAACGGGATCAATTGCAGTCCTCCAGTGGTGGGGCGAGGAATGGCGGTTGTCAAATCACCCGTCATGTCATATTCACGTCGGCTTTTGTAGTTGAACCCAAAATTGACTTTCTCTGTTGGGCGAAGATGCACGCCAATGCTAAATCCAGGAGCGCCGATATCGGTCACATCCACCCGGCTATCCTGCACAATTCCAGCCCGTAACAGATCGGCGTTTGGGGCTTTGAGGTCAACAAACCCACGCCCGAAAATAAAACTACCGCCGACGGAGACATATTTGTTGAGTCGAGCCGCCGCACCAAAAGCCACATCGGTTGAACCGACCTTGGAATCAAAAAACAGGGCGCGTGAACCCAGGCTGTCTGGGTCTACGACTTTGCTTTGGAAGGCAAATACTGAATACACCCCAACGCCAAATGCATATTTGTGATTTCCGCTGGTGTAGGTCACTTCACCCGCCAGCCCTGGCGGATAGATCGTCGCATTGCTCTTGACGCCCTGGAGCGGCCCGGCGTTTCGCTCTCGTTCATATCGAAAATAGGCGCCTTGTAATTCACCCAGGAACCGCCAGCCACCTTTGCCGGAATCGCCGAGTTTTCCATCGGCTTCTTCGGTGTCATTGACTGAAATTTCGGTCATGCCCGCAATGTTGTTGCGGATAAACAAGTTATCTGGATCGGTTCGGGCATTTCCGGTACCGCTGGTACCGGCTGGATTACTCACCGGGTAGTTAATACCTTGAGCCAGGATCTGCTCACCTGTACCCAGGAAGAGCAGTATTCCTAACCCCGCGAACAAGATCGAGAGTTTGATCTTGTTGTGCAACAGAAGAGGACAAAAAGTTGAATTCATTTTTTTTCTCCACGGAATGCAACACAAGGATTATGGCTAACTCCGTTCCTGGGAATAAAGGGGACAAACAGGCAGGAAGGATGTGTGGAAATCCCCTGACAGGAACAAGACACTGATATTAGAGCAATGCGCATTCCACAAAAAGTCTATTTTTTGAGATTGAGAAGAAAGGAGGGTGACACCCAGAAGTTTGTTGAAGATAACCCTGAGAATGGTCGCGGTTCAATCAACAAAGAGAGTACACTTTGAAGGTGAACGTGAGACAAATAAGGCAGTGGAAGTCAGAAAGATGAGGAATTTGAGCCAATGAAATTTGATGAGCTGGATACCAGGATGCGGGTTTTTGAAACAGCCCACGACCATTGCGTTTTGCCGGGACTGTTTATGGTCGCGCGATTGGATGGGCGGAATTTTACCCGTCTGACTCGCGAATTGTGTGATTTTGAAGCTCCGTTTGATGTGCGCTTTCGCGATATGATGACCGCCACGGTTGAGCATTTGATGCAGTGCGGCTTTCGCATTATTTATGGCTACACCCAAAGCGACGAGATTTCATTGCTCTTTCATCGCGAAACCGATGTGTTTCAGCGCAAGCTTCGCAAGTACAACTCCGTGCTGGCTGGGGAAGCCAGCGCCAAATTCTCGATTTTGCTCGGGCAAATCGGATGTTTCGATTGCCGGGTCTCTCAACTCCCAGGGCTTGAGCAGGTGTATGATTATTTTCTCTGGCGGAGCGAAGATGCCCATCGCAACGCGCTCAACGGACATTGCTACTGGCTGTTGCGCAAAGAAGGACAAACTCCGGAAGCTGCCGCCAAAACTTTGTTTGGGATGTCAGTACCCGAAAAGAACGAACTCCTCTTTGAGCGCGGTGTGAATTTCAATGATATTCCCGCCTGGCAAAAGCGCGGTGTCGGAGTTCATTGGGAGACTTACCAAAAACAAGGCTTGAATCCAATCACCGGTGAACCAGCCCAGGCCGAGCGCCAGCGACTCAAAGTCGAACTGGATCTGCCTTTGAAAGACAATTATATCAGGCTTTTGCAACGCTTAATTGCCGCCAGCGAAGGACCCAAAGAGCGGGTTTAATGTGACATCGCCAGGCAAAGCGAGATACGCGCCAGGATAAGAAACCTTGTGTCTTTTCCGTTGGTATTGAATGATACTGTCGTTGGGCCTGGGGCTCGTCCTGGCCGTGACCGTGGGCTTCGCACCACGGCTATTAAACAACGACCCTGCGGGCCTCAAATCCTTATTCTGGCGCTTATGAGGCAAAGCGAGATAGCGAAATAGCGAAATAGCGAGTCGTCAATCCAGGAGCGTGTGCATCAAGTTACCATCTTGTCACCTTGTCACCTTGTCACCTTGTCACCTTGTCACCTTGTCACTCTGTCATCACTCAGCTTCGGGTTGTGGTTGCAGTGTGGTGGTTTTCCCTGTCAGGTAATTCGCCAGCCTGGTGAAGGTGCGTTCAAAGAGTGGGCGATTTCGGTTGGTATTTCCAGTAATGGAAATCAGGCTGGTGCCATCCGGGCGTGATTCAACCAGAACCCAAACACGCTGGTGCGAGAAGAAAAACACCATCCACAGAAAGAGCGTCAGTAAGGCGGAGCCGATGTAGACGGTGTCTACGCCAGGGTCATACTGGACCTGAAGCACGTGGGCCCGAGAGACTTTTTCAAAATCCTTGAGCGCGGTCCGCACATTTCCCGCCAGTGTTCGATTCCCAACCGGTAAGTTCTCGACTTGTTTGGCCATTTCTTCGTTGAAAGCCAGCACCAGACTCGGTGCACCGCCCGATTCCGGGATCCATTCCAGTTCAGCCACCGGGTTGTTGTAATCGCCTGACTGGGTGCCGACCTGCCCGTTGCTGAACATAAAATCCGGGTAAAAATCAGACAGGCGCAACGTCCCGACACCAGGAACTTTGGTCGCCTCACGGCTGATTTTGACTTCTTGGGGCGTGCCGCCAGTGGTTGGAGTCAGCGACAAGGTAACTTCGCGAGCGCTGGCGATATTGTCAAAGCTGGCCTGGAAGAACCGATACCCACGAAAATCAATCGGCGTGTTGAGGTGGATATGGCCGGCATAATTTTGGCCTTTATACTGAAACAGGACTTTCGTGTGCCAGTCGAGTGTGTTGGGAGCACTCAGATCGTTTTTCTTGGGATTGAGCAGGTCCTGTTGAATGTCCGTGCAGACCAGCGTGAAGGGCATTTCGAATTCATCATCCGGAATGGCCGGATCCGGACTCTGGGTAATGAACCGATTGGTTGTATCGCCTGGCGCCAGCCGAATCACACCTTTGCGGCCAAGTTGTCCGCCAATAAAAGCGCCAATAAAGATCGTGAGCAGGGCCACGTGAATAGCATACGGCATCAGCCGATTCCAAACTCCTCGCTCAGCCAGGATCGTCGTGCTCTTAGTATGCGGATTTTCAGTGACATACAGCCGCATACTCGAAAGGTAACGGAGCGGTCCTTTCGCCCAACCAGGTAATAGAACATGCTCGAACGCATCTCTGATTTTATTGAGGTCAACCGATGCAGTCGGTACCACCACGGAGTCTTTCCAGGGTTGACGATTGATAAACGCCTGGTTGATTTTCAGAACCGGTTTTTTCACATACCGCCAGGCTGCCGGAAAATAATCAATCGAAGCCAAAATGATGTTCAAGCTCACCGTCAAGAGCAGCAGGTTAAACCACCAGGTGTGGTAAATGTCCAAAAACCCAAGAAAGGTATAGAGCGTTTTTTCAGCCGGCAACAGTTGTTGATAGTACTCGCGAAACCCACTTGTGCCTTTTTGAATGATAAAGGTCCCAATCGCCGTGGACAAAATCAGGATGGTGAGCAGGGTGACCCCAACTTTCACGGAACTGAGGAAATCAAGGAACACATCAATCGGGCTTTTCCCTGATGTTTTTTTGGTCTGGGCCTTTTTAGGCCCTTCCAGATCAAGCTGTGTTTCATTCGGATCGTCTACGGAAGGAAGCGTATCGGCTGGTGATGACATAAGACAAATGACCTGATGTAAAGTGATGAGAACGTGTCGAGATAGGACTTTCCACGCATTGGACGCACATTGAGGACCTGGGGAAATTTGATTATTGACGTCTGGAAGTCAGAAGATCAAGACAGATGTCCTATATGGTGGAATGACAGGGTGACAGGGTGACCAGGTGACAGGGTGACCAGATGACAGGGTGACCAGGTGAACAAGGTGACAGAACCTAAGCGCCAGGATAAGGATTTCAGGCCCGGAGGGTCGTCGTTTAATAGCCGTGGTGCGCAGCCCACGGTCTTATCGGATGACAGGGTGACCAGGTGACAGGATGACAGGGTGACCAGGTGACCAGGTGACAGGGTGATGACTTGCCACTCGTTTTGGTCTGACTATTCACTATTTCGCTACTTCACTACTTTACTACTTCGCTCATTCCTCTGGTCTTCCCACCGTTTGGCATATTTCAAAAACACATAGTAGGCCGCAAAATAGCTGACATATAGACCGGCCAATCCATCCAGAATTCCAAGCTTGAGGAAATAAGATTTGAAAAAGGTAAGGGCTGGAAGCAAGGCAATGTGTCTGATTGAGACGCGTTTTCCTTCTGCTTTGAGACGTTGGGCCGCCAGTGTGGTATAGCGGCCCAGTCGTTCGTGATGTTCTGTCAGCGACCGAATCGAATAATGCAACAGGTCCGCTTCCAGATACCCGGCTTTCTGATGTGGGTGGAACGATTCGTGAACAAAATCGCCGCGCCACTTGCCGCTCCCACGTTGATAGAGCCGGAGTTGATAGTCCGGATACCAGCCAGAATGGCGTAACCACCGATCCAGATAGCAGTTACGCCGTCGAACATAAAATGCCTGATGCGTCGGAGTTGCAGCCTTGATAACCTGATAGATCAGTTCTTTGAGTTCCGGGGTGACGCGCTCATCGGCATCCAGATTCAAAATCCAGGGGTGACTGGTCTGAGTTTCCGCAAAGTTTTTTTGCTCGGCATACCCTGGCCACGGATGAATGGTGACTCTGGCGCCAGCCGCACGGGCAATTTCAACCGTTTGGTCAGTACTTTCCGAATCAACCACCACAATTTCATCCGCCCAGGCCACGGATGCCAGTGCGTCCGGCAAATTTTGAGCTTCATTGTGGGTGATGATGGTGACTGACAGCATGAAGAAGAGTGAGTAGTGAGTAGTGAGTAGTGAGTAGTCAATCCAGAAGCAAGAGCGAGTAGTCAGATAACACACAAAAGCGAGTAGCCAGTAATCAGACAGAATGAGGCATGAAGCAAATCTCTTCTAGTTTGAAGTATTTAGGAGAATTACTCTTTTAAGCGTTGAGAATTCGAATGGGTAAGGTCGAATTCTACCAGTGATTGATTGACTACTCGCTACTTGCTACTCGCTATTGTGCGCGACTCGCTTTTCTTCCACTTAAAACTCAATCATCAGGTTGCCGTGGAGAATTTGGGACTGGTGTTTTTCAAATTCTTCGGGCGTTAATTTGTCAGCTCTTACCACGACCACCTGTTCAAGATTGGTCTCAGCCGGAAGCACGACATCGTCCCCAATAATTGAGCGGTGGATTTTGGAGCCTGGTCCAATCTGGACATGTTTCCAGATAACTGAATCAGTAATGTGGGCGGACGGGTCAATCCGGCAGCCCTCACCCGTGACAGCGGTTTGGTTGTGCGGACGTTGCAAGTGCAGGCTGAGATCGAGATAGCGGCGCAGGGTGCTGAATTCATACCAGTATTCGTGCGGATTGCGGGAAACATAGCCTATGACTGGCAATCCCTGGGCAATGGCTTTGGGGTAAACATCAGTGGTGGAGTGCGAAAAAACACCACGTGGAATCAACTCAAAGATGGCTGGATCCAGGATTTGAATTCCAGTAAACATCAGCGGTTCTTCAATTCCGTCATTTGGGGCTGGAAACCCGGCAAATCGGGTGACCCATCCACGCTGGTCAACTTCAACCATACTGAATCGCTCGCGGCTGGTATTTGGCCGGAGCACCAGCGTCGCCAGTGCTTTCTGGCTGAAATGAAGGTCAATGGCTGGTCGCAAGTCAATATTGGTAATCACCTTGCCGTTCATGACAACAAAGTGATCGTGTTCCAGTAGATGGCGGGCATGGTCAAGCGCCCCGGAAGTCCCCAGGATTTGATCGGCTTCATCGCTATATTGAATGCGACATCCTAACTGGCTGCCATCACCCAGCGCTTCGCTGACGGATTCGCCTTGATGGTGCAGGTTCACCACCAGGTCCTGAATCCCAGCCTGTCGAAGATAATCAACCGTGTAGGTAATGAGCGGGCGGTTTAAAACGGGAATGGCCGGTTTCGTGCGATCAATGGTGAGCGGCCAGAGGCGAGTTCCGAATCCAGCCGCTAAAATCATGGCATGCATAAGGTGTAAGGAGTTGAGGTTTGGAAGGAATGTAATGCCACTTTGGGTTGAGGGCTGAGGGCTGAAGACTCGCAAGCTCGGAGCAAAAGAAGGGATGAGGGATGAAATAAAACCAATTTCTTCAGCCCTGAGCCCCAAGCCCTGAGCCTGACGTCTTCAGCCGGAATAGACGTTACCCTCTGCGGAACAGCCGATTGAGAAACGAGCCTGAAATGTCCTTGAGCTTGTCGGCTGGTTTGGCTTCGGGGCCTGGTTGTTTCGGAGCTTCAGCCTTTGGTTCTTCATCAGCATTGCGGCCTAAAGCTTGAAGGGCAGCCGGGTGGTTGGGTTGAATTTTCAAGACGGCTTCAAATTGCGTTTTGGCACTCTTATCGAGGCCACCGTTTTTGTAGACTTTTCCAAGCAGCAACAACGCATCAACATTTCGTGGATCAATCCTGACGGCTTGCAGCAAATGCTCTTCAGCTTCTTTTCGAAGCTTTGGATTTTGTGAACAGACTTCGGCCAGATGCAGGCGATATGACACGTTCTCAGGGGCGTACTTGATGGCTTCGCGCAGATATTTGGTCGCCAGCAGATAGTCTTTTCGCTCCAGAGCCGCCCGGCCATAGTTGTAATTGCGCTGGGCAACTTCCAGTGGGCTCATCGGGGCCACTGGAGTTCCGGAACCTGAAGTAAACCCGACACCCCCACCTGTGGTTGAACCGAAATCAGGTTTGGGCATGTTTCCGGTCGGCGGACTGCTCGGGGCTGGGCTCAAATTGGGTTTGGGCATATTACTGGTGGGCGGGCCACCTTCTGGCCGGGATTGATTGCTCGTACTGTGCCCAACTCTCGATGCGTCGCTGCTGGCAGGTGGCGGTGCCGGCGACATCGGCTTTCCAAAACCGCTTGACCCATGACCCGAACTTGACGCTGCGGGAGGTGGTGACATCGGCTTTCCAAAACCGCTTGACCCATGACCGGAACTTGACGCTGCGGGAGGTGGTGACATCGGCTTTCCAAAACCGCTTGACCCATGACCGGAACTTGAAGTGGTTGGGGGCGGGCTACTCGGGGCGGATGATGCCGCTTTGTAAGGATTATGCGTTGCTGATGGTGTTGGCGGCGGTGGCGGAGCCGACGACATGCTAGAGGTGACGCTACTTGCCCCAACACCCAGAAAATCATCATAGCGACGGCGGAAATCAAGATCTTTCAGCTTTTCATAGGCTTCGCCGATCTTGGCAAAGACCTGCTCGGCATCCGTCAAAATATCTGGCGCCCCATACTGACGAAACCGATCTGGGTGATATTTCTTAGCCAGGGCATAATATGCCTTTTTGATATCAGCTTCACGGGCCGACGGATCAACCCCAAGCACCGTGTAGTAGGTCGTGGTCTTGAGCGAATTGATGTACTGGATTTTTTTCAGGTCGTCACGTGCATCCTTTTCCGCCATCACGGGTTCAGCCGATGAAGGTGTCGAGAGTGGGGGCTGTGAAGCGGTGTTTGGGCCAGAGACGGGGATCGTGGCAGCCGCACTTGATTTTGACGGTGGCGGTGGTGGTGTCGCTCTCGCCGGAGCCGCCTGCGAATGGATTGACGCCGGGCGGCTGCCATCCATCATTGGGCGTGGATAATCACTGTCCAAAATGCCGGCGCAGATCAAACCATAAATCACTCGCAACACCATGGCTTCGGGCAAGCCGCACATGGTGACCAGTTCGTCCAGCGAATGGGAATCTGTGATGCGCGAGAGTAAAAACCCTTCGGTGCCGTCCAGTGTGGCCTGCATGAGTTGGAGTGGCGCCTCCATCGACATTTGAACTTTCTGAGCGACTGGGCCCACGGCACCACGAATCAAATTTTCATCCGTGATGGTTCGCACTCCCATCAAGATGATATTTGGCGTCAACAAATCGAGTTTGACATCGTGTGCCGCACGGGTATTTTCTTCAAAGGTGAACTCACCCTGGCTCCAGCCAAAATTGGCCAGGATGATTTCGGTAATCTGGCGTTTGGTATAAAAATCGGCTTCCTCTGGGCTCAGAAACCCAAGTTCAATCAGGACTTTCCCCATGCGCTGTTTGCTGTTGGGATGGAGCAGTGCCTGATCATACTGTTCGCGGGAAATGCGGTTTTCACGCAACAGGAAATCTCCCAGTCGTTCCTGTGGCAAATTGGAAAGGGCAAACACCAGTTTGCCTTCTTCGACAAAAATGGCGCGCAACGTTTTATCTTGAACAAGCCGAAGCAATCCTGTACGGCGTTTGAGATGGAGTTCGCGAATGACGTCGGGGAATGAAATTCGGCTGAAATTACCATTCATACAACTAATTCCAAATGGACTGAAAGGGGAGCATTGTGACGTGTCGTTCTCAAACTCTAACGACCGCCTGTTTGACTGTCAATGAAACCTTCTATATCCGTTCCGCTTGACGAGAAACCCTGGTTGCCGAACCAGTGGACTGGTTGTCAGAACCTGTCATCCGCAGTACACTGCTGTTCGCGCATTTGCTGGAAATTCTGTGTAACCTCTTCAAAAAGATATACTTACTTGCCTGGATCCGAGCTTTCATGACACCACTGCTCAAGTTTTTTGTATTGACCCTTGGCCGCCGATTGCTCATTGCTGTCCCTGTAATGTGGGCGGTGGTGACATTGGTGTTTCTGTTAATCCACCTGGTACCTGGCGATCCGGTTTTGATGTATTTGGGAGACAATGCGCGTCCTGAAGAAGTTCAGCGAATGCGCCACCAGCATGGTCTGGATTTATCTTTGGGACAACAGTATTTACGCCTCTGGTTTGGTGCGCGCTCAACCTCACCTGGCCCAGGTGGTGCTGTTGACCAGAGTCGAGGGTTGCTCCGGGGTGATTTTGGCCAGACGTTTTCTGGAAAAAGCGTCACCACCCAAATTGTGCAACGCTACCCGTCCACTTTGCAGTTGGCCCTGGCGGCGATGGTTGTGGCGGTATTGATTGCGATTCCATTGGGAGTGACCTCGGCTGTTCGACGCGGCACCTGGACAGATAGTCTGATTTCCGCCGGGTCGTTACTGGGAATTGCACTTCCCAATTTTGTGCTCGGCCCACTGGCAATTCTGATTTTTTCGGTCGAACTTGGCTGGCTACCAGTATCCGGAACCGGAAGTCTGGACCATCTGGTATTACCGTCGGTTACGCTTGGAGCCGCACTGGCCGCAATCCTGACCCGCCTGGTCCGTTCCAGTGTGCTCGAAGAACTCAACGAGGATTATGTTCGAACCGCACGCGCCAAAGGGTTGCCGGAACGGGTTGTTCTCTATAAGCACATCCTGAAAAACGGCATGATTCCAGTGATTACCATTATCGGGTTGCAATTTGGGGTGTTGCTCACCGGGGCCATCATTACCGAAACCATTTTTGCCTGGCCCGGATTGGGAGATTTGACCGTCAAATCAATCAATGAGCGTGAATATCAACAGGTCCAGGGAAACTTGTTAATCATTGCTTTGACCTACGTCGTGGTCAACACCCTGACCGATGTCCTGTATCGGCTGTTTGATCCACGAATTAAGGTTTCTTGAGAAGTTGATAAGTCAGTAGTCAGTAGTTGATAAGTCAGTAGTCAGTAGTTGATAAGTCATTAGTCAGTAGACCAAACCCAGATATTTCAGTTTGCAAAGACCTTGAAAAGAAATGATTTAATAAGAACCAAAAAGACTTGACACAAATTCCAAAATCCCAACACTCGACTACTGACTACTGACTACTGACTACTGACTACTGACTACTGACTACTGACTACTGACTACTGACGGAACCTAAAACCGGAACGGATTGCGAATGAGCAACACCGGCACGGTTTGGCCAGTTGCAACCACTGACGTGCCCTCTTCCAGAAAAATCAAACCTTCAGCCCCCAGCATTGAACTGAGAACTCCTGATCCCTGGGAAGCCATGGCTTTTGCCACGAACTGGCCGTTTTGGTAGCTGACATTGGCTCTCAGAAAAGTTGGGCGGTCACCCTTGGTTCGGATATCACTTTCGGTAACGGCTGTAATTTGAGGGAGATGCCAGTTTGATGCCGGGTATCCCTTCAATTTACGGAGCGCCGGACGCGCAAACAGCAAGAAAGTCAGCATGCTCGAAACCGGATTGCCTGGGAGGCCAAAATAAGGCTTGCCGTGCAAGAGTCCATAGAGCAAAGGTTTCCCTGGTTTCATCCTGACCCGCCAGAACTTTGGTTCCAACCCCATTTCCAACAATACCGGTTTCACATAATCATAATCGCCAACTGAAACCCCACCTGACGAAACCACGACATCTGCCACAAGTGCTTGAGTAATTGCCTGTTTGAGTGCTTCGCGACTGTCACGAACCAGTGGAAGCTGAATCGGAATGCCTCCGGCTTCACGGACCAGCGAAACCAGCGAATAGGCATTACTGTTGACGATTTTGCCTGGGGCGAGTGGTTCGTCAACTTCGACCAGTTCATCACCGGTTGAAAGGACTGCCACCATCGGGCGTCGGGCAACAGTGACAAATGCGCGTTGTATCGCCGCCAGCGTTCCAATTTCAGCCGCTTGAAGCTGTGTCCCAGGCTGCATCAAAACATCGCCGGTACGAATGTCTTCGCCCCGTGGACGGATGTTTTCATTGAGACGTGTCGGCTTGAAAACCTTTACAAATTCGCCATCTTTCGCCGTGCGTTCGACCATGACCACGCTGTCGGCACCATCCGGAATCGGCGCCCCAGTCATAATGCGAATCGCTTCGCCGGGCCCAAGTGGGGCTTTGGGGACATACCCGGCAGGTAAATCAGCCACCACTTTCAGCCTTGCGGCAGATTCAGAGGAGCATTCCGCCAGATCAGCCGCACGCACAGCATAGCCATCCATGGCGGAGTTTGGGTGCGGCGGAATATCAGCCGGAGCGATGATTTCTTCCCAGAGCACACGCCCCAGCGCGTCAGTCAGGCTGACTCGTTCAACTCCTGCAAATCCAATGGTTCCCAGGATGATTTTCTGGGCGACTGCAACGTCAAGTGGTTTGGAATCAAATGGAAGTGATGACATAGGTAATTCTCGAATGAAGAATTGAGAATGAAGAATTGAGAATGAAGAAAAGACAGGTGCGTGGTGACTGGTACTGAGTGCTTAGAGATCAATACCTTCGAAGAAGAACCAGGAACCAAGAGCCCGTTTATTTCTTCATTCTTCATTCTCAATTCTTCATTTTGCATTCAGCTAAGCAATAAACCGTGACACTTCAGATTCCCACTTGCCCTGGGCTTTGAGCAGGAGTTCGACGACTTCGCGGATGGCGCCGCGACCACCAGTCACCCTGGTTACATAGTGGGCGTGCTCGCGCACTTCGGGGACTGCGTTGTGGACAGCAATCCCAAGGCCAACCCGATGCATGACGGGGATATCCGGGAGATCATCGCCGACAAATGCAATAGTCTGAGGGTCAAATCCTTCTGCCTGTAGGAGTTCATCCAGGCAGGAACTTTTATCTTTGGCATTTTGGTAGAGAAATTCGATGCTGACCTCACGCGCACGCTGTTCCAGGGCACCGGATTTTCGACCCGTAATCACACCGGTTCGGATGCCGCCACGCTGGGCTAATTTCAAACCATGACCGTCTTGTGAATTGAAAGCCTTGACCTCTTGCCCATCGGGAAGCAAGATAATCCGGCCATCGGTGAGCACTCCATCGCAATCCATGAGCAGCACTTTGATCCGCTTCGCACGTTCCAACACCGTTTCATCCATACATTTTCACTCATAAATATTTCAGGATTTTCCGGGAAGCGAACGAACCATTCCCGGTGTAGAAGGACTTTGATTCAATCATGAAAACAATCCGCATTGCTAGTGGGCAGGGATTTTGGGGTGACTGGCTGGAAGCCCCATTTCGTCAAGTTGAAGGCGGCCCGATTGACTACCTGATCCTCGATTATCTGGCCGAAGTCACCATGTCAATTATGCAGAAACAACGCGCGCGTGATCCAAAAGCCGGATACGCCCGTGATTTTGTGGGCATGATTGATCGAGTGCTACCAACGCTGGTTGAGCGCAAGATCCGGGTGATTGCCAACGCTGGCGGGGTGAATCCACGGGCCTGTGCTGAGGCGATTCAGGCCGTGGCCGCCAAACATGGCCTTTCCGGGTGCTTCAAGATTGGAATTGTGGCCGGTGATGACATTATGGATCGGCTGGATTCGATGCTGGCCGAAGGTCATGCCTTAAAGAATATGGACACGGGCGAACCCCTTTCCACCATTCGCTCTCAGGTTCAGAGCGCCAATGTGTATTTTGGGGCACAGCCAATTCTCGAAGCCCTCCAACAAGATGCCCAGATTATTATCACCGGGCGCTGTACTGATACCGGCTTGACGCTGGCGCCGTTGCGACACGAATTTGGCTGGGCGGCTGATGATTGGGACAAACTGGCTGCCGGAACCATTGCCGGGCATACGATTGAATGCGGTGCGCAGGCATCGGGCGGAAACTGTCTGGTGGATTGGGAGACGATTCCCAACCTGGAAAATGTTGGATTCCCAATTGTTGAAGCCTCTCCGGATGGGACGTTTGTGATTACCAAACACACCGGAACCGGCGGGCGCATCACACCGGCGGTGATCAAAGAACAACTGGTCTATGAAATGGGCGATCCGCACCAATACATCACTCCTGACTGTGTCGCCGATTTCACCACGATTCATTTGGAAGCTGATGGACCGGACCGGGTGCGATTTTTTGGAATCCAGGGCAAGCCCGCAACCGAGTTTTACAAGGTTTCGATGAGTTTCTCGTCTGGCTATAAAGCTGTCGGGTCGCTGGTCTATGCCTGGCCGGATGCCTATAAGAAGGCCCAGGCGGCTGACCGTATTTTGCGTGCCCGCCTCAAGGACTTAGGACTCCACTTTGAAGAAATTCTGACTGAGTTTGTCGGTGTGAATGCCTGTCATGGGCCGTTGGGCGGTGAACCCTCACCTGATATTGCCGAAGTGGTGCTCCGCCTTGGCGTCCGATCAAATGACAAAGCCAGTGTTGATCGCTTTACCAAGGAACTGGCGCCACTGGTGCTGACCGGCCCGCCAACCGTGACTGGGTTTGCTGGAGGGCGGCCCAAAGTTGAAGAAATCGTGGCGTACTGGCCGGCGCTACTTCAAAAACACGTGGTGACTCCACAGGTGGAAGTGATTGAGGCATAGCGCTTGCACCGTGGTGGGAATTGCTCGGATGGCAAGCTGGTGGAAATTCAAATTCAACTTAAATTGAATTCCGCCGGGTTGTTTCCGACTATTCTTACCACGAAGTGAGGTTGCCATGCGCGACGACGTGCGAGATTGGATCGCCCTGAGTTTGACCAGAGGCATTGGGCCGATGACGGCCCAAAAAGTATTGAAACGGTTTGGGTTTCCGGGAGCAGTATTCCGGGCCAATCGGCAGCAATTCGAGGGGGTTGGGCTTCCGGAAGATACCCGAGAAGCCATTCTCAACCAGGAGGGATATCGGGAGGCTGATGCGCAACTGCTCTGGCTCCAACAGCATGGTGCTTCGGCCATTACGATTCAGGATGCTGAATACCCTCTGCACTTGCGCGAAATCCCGGATCCCCCTATTGTGCTGTATTTCAAGGGTGATCTGACTTCAGCACTGGAACAACCCTGTGTGGCGATTGTGGGTGCGCGGCATTGTTCAACCTATGGACAGAACGCGGCAACCCGATTGGCACGTGATTTGACAACCCACGGGGTCACAGTGGTTTCCGGATTGGCGCGCGGAATTGATACGGCTGCCCATCAGGGAGCGATTGAAGCTCGTGGCTCCACCATTGCGGTCATGGGAACCGGGCTGGACGAGCGATACCCGAAAGAAAACAGCAAACTGGCTGAGACAATTCTGGACTATGGCGCGCTGGTGACTGAATTTCCGGTCCAAAAGCCACCGCTCCCGCAAAACTTTCCCTACCGCAACCGCATTATTTCGGGATTGTGTCGGGGAGTGGTCGTGGTCGAAGCCTCAGAGCGATCTGGTTCTTTGATTACAGCCCGCATGGCAATGGAGCAAAACCGCGAAGTCTTTGCCGTGCCGGGAAATATCACCTCCGCCAAATCAATCGGTCCAAACCGTCTGATCCAGGATGGCGCGAAACTGGTACTCGACTGGCAGGATGTGGTGGCTGAATTTTCCTATGATTTACAGCGACAGTTGCGGCAAGTTGATGAAACCCCAGGTGATCTCATCAAGGCTCGCGCTGATCTGGCTTCATTGACCGAAGACGAACGTCAACTCTTTGGTCTGATTGGATTGGATGAGCCGGTTCACATTGATGTGCTTCTGGTACAGAGTAAGCTGAATCAGCCGCGTCTCGTAAACGCCCTTTTTCAACTGGAACTCAAAGATCGCATTCATCAATTACCCGGGAAGTTGTATGTGAGAAAGCTTTAGTACCAGTCAGTAGTCAGTAGTTCACTAAGTTTACTTGATTGAATTACTTGACTGCTTTCTAATGCGAGCATTTCATTGCAAAACGGTATAAGTTACTGAGCCAATAGTGAGGAGTGAGTCGTCAATCAATCACAAGGTGAATTGTGCTTTTGAGTCTTGAGTGCTTCATAGTTACAAAACAAAAATTTTTAGATCTCTCAAACCAGAAGAATATGATCTGACTACTACTGACTACTGGCTACTGACTCAGTTTGCTATTCGATTCTAATTTTTCAACGCTTTACAGAAGTTTTAAGGATTGAGCATGTCAAAATCGCTTGTTGTTGTTGAATCACCAGCCAAAGCCAAAACGATTAACAAATATCTTGGCAAAACTTTTACGGTGATGGCATCCAATGGTCATATCAAGGACTTGCCGGATAAAGGGCTTGGCGTTGATGTGGAACACGGATTTGAGCCTACCTATGAGGTCATTCCGGATACGGTCAAACGCAATAATTCCAAGACATTGCGTGAGTTGAAAAAAGCTGCCAAAGAAGCCGAAGTGATCTATCTGGCAGCCGATCCGGACCGCGAAGGGGAGGCGATTTGTCAACATTTGCGCGAGGAACTGGCCGGCGTCCGGTCGAAAAAACCAGTCTATCGCCTGATGTTTAATGAAATTACCCAGGAAGCGATCCAGAAGGCGATTTCGGTGCCGAAACAGATTGATTCGCATCGTGTAGACGCCCAACAGGCACGTCGGGTTTTGGATCGGCTGGTCGGATATCAGGTCAGCCCGATGTTGTGCCGCAAAGTTGGCGGCAAGCTTTCGGCAGGTCGGGTGCAATCGGTGGCCTTGCGGCTGGTGGTGGAACGCGAGCGGGTGATTCAGGCATTTAAACCAACTGAATACTGGACGTTTGCGGCTGAATTAAAGGCAAAACTGCCGCCGAAGTTTACCTCGTCGCTCTATCAAATTTTAGGAAAGACCCTCAAAACCGGTGATTTCGAGAACTTCAAAAAGACCGAAGTTCACATTCAAAATGAAGCCGATGCCCGCGCAATTGAAACCGAACTCAAAACGGTTCCTGAATGGAAAGTGGCATCGGTGACGACCAAAGAGAAAAAGCGATACCCGGTGCCTCCCTTTATCACTTCAAAACTGCAACAGGAAGCCGCTCGCAAGCTTGGTTTTGCGGTCAAGAAAACCATGCAGGTGGCACAGGCACTGTATGAAGGCGTTGATCTTGGCAGCGAAGGCAGCGTTGGGTTGATTACCTATATGCGAACCGATTCGACTCGTGTTTCCGAAGGGGCGATTACGGAGGTGCGCGAGTTTATTCAGGCTCAATTTGGGGCCCATTCGCTGACTCCACAACCGGTGCGCTACAAAACCAAAAAAGATGCCCAGGATGCCCACGAAGCCATTCGTCCAACTTCGGTGTACCGGACTCCAGAAAGCGTGGCGAAGTCGCTTGGAAAAGATGAGTTAGCACTTTATAAGCTCATTTGGAAGCGGTTTGTTGCCTCGCAAATGATGCCGGCGGTGTTTGATGCCACGACGATTGATATTCAGGCGGGTGCCAAATATTTGTTCCGGGCCACCGGGTCGGTACTGCGCACACCAGGCTTTCTCGCGGTCTATGAAGAAGGAAAAGACGAGCGGGATACGGAAGATGAAGAACTCGCCCTCAAACTTCCCAAGGTTGAAGTCGGCGAAATTCTGAAGTGCCTGGGCGTGGCAGCCAATCAAAGTTTTACCAAACCGCTTCCCCGGTTTACTGAAGCCACGCTGGTGAAAGCGCTTGAAGAAGAAGGGATTGGCCGGCCATCAACCTATGCGCAAATTTTATCGGTGATTCTGAGCCGGGCCTATGTTGAAAAAACAGAAGGCCGCTTTCGTCCAACTGAACTGGGGATGGTCGTCAATGATGTGCTGGTCGAAAATTTCACTGACCTGTTTAACATCAATTACACCGCTGTCATGGAAGCTCAACTGGATGCCATCGAAGAAGGAAGTTTGAACTGGCGGGAAGCACTCAAATCCTTTTATGAGAAGTTCAGAGTTGAGCTGAAATCAGCCGAAAGCAACATCAATCGAGCCAAGGCGGGTGTCCCAACCGACGAAAAATGCCTCAAATGTGAATCCCCGATGGTGCTCAAGCTTGGACGGTTTGGAAAGTTTCTGTCCTGTACCAACCCGGAATGTAAAACCACCCGCGACCTGGAAGCGCCAGCCACTGAATCCGCCGAACCAGTGGAAAACCCGTATGCCAATGAGACCTGCGACACATGCGGAAAGCCAATGGCGCTCAAAAAAGGCCGCTGGGGTGAATTTTTAGCCTGTACCGGGTATCCAGAGTGCAAAACCACTCGCCAGATTCGCAAATCGGGTGTGGTTCGCAAACCAGATGTGTTGCTCGAAGAACTATGTCCGCAATGTGGCAAGCAACTTGCACGAAAACAGGGCCGGTTTGGCGAGTTTGTCTCCTGTTCAGCCTATCCAAAATGCAAATACATCAAGCGTGACACTCTGATTGCCTGTCCGCGAAAAGGCTGCAAGGGCGAAATTGCTGTCAAGAAATCCAAGCGAGGGAAAGCGTTTTACGGATGTACCGAATATCCCAAGTGTGAAATTGTGTACTGGGATCGGCCAATTCCGACGCCTTGTCCAAAGTGTAAAGCCGTGTTCCTGCTTGAAAAAACAACCAAAAAAGAAGGGACGATTATGTATTGCGCTGATAAGGAAGGGTGTGGATATGTGGCACCAGCCACGGCTGGGGCTGATTCATCCGGGACTGAGCCCTCCTTGCAAGTGGCAACCTAACCTGAGAATTTAGTCAGTTGTTGATAAGTCAGTCGTCAGTAAGTACCTTGTCATAAGTTTTCTGAGATATTGGATTTGGTAAGTGTTTGATTTTTTTCGTGTATTTCGTGTGTTTCGTGGTTCAAAATGTCTGGAAATTTTCGGTAAGGTACTTAGTTGATGAGTCAATTGTCAGTAGACAAAACCAGATTATTTCAGCCTCCAAAGTTCTTGAAAAGAATTGTTTATAAGTAACTCAAATAAAATCAAATACACTTGACACGAGTTCCCAAATCCCAACACTCGACTACTGACTACTGACTACTGACTACTGACTACTGACTACTGACTACTGACTACTGACTACTGACTACACCCAAACTCTAATGACCACATCACGTTACGTCACCATTGACCCGATTGCCGATAGGATTGCCTGTCTGGTGATTGACTCTGAACCCAGAGAGCATGGACTGACGCTGAAAGTCTTCAGTGAGCTTGAGGCTGCCGTGACTGAACTGCAGTCTGAATCCTGGAAAGCGGTCATTATCACCGGGAAGGGAACCGACGTGTTTGTACCGGGCCTTGATTTTGCTGAACTGGCACAGCTTGGTCCCGTGGAAGCTCGATGCTTTGCCCGGCGGGGTCAACAGGTATTTGAGCAGCTTGAAACACTGGGTGTCCCGGTTATTGCTGCCGTAAACGGTGTGGCTTTGGGTGCCGGGTGTGAACTGGCCCTGGCCTGCACGGTGCGCATTGCTTCCACCATGGCCCGATTTGGGCATCCGGAAATCGCCCAGGGGAGGTTCCCCGCTTTTGGTGCGACCCAGCGTCTGCCTCGACTGATTGGCCATGGGCGAGCAGTGGAACTTCTCTTAACTGGGGAAACCATCCCGGCTCCTGAAGCCTATCGCATTGGATTGGTCAACCGGGTTCATGAGCCAGCCCGGTTGCTCACCGCTGCCAGAGTTTTGGCCCAACGTCTGACACGTGGTCCCGGTGCCAACATTCGGTACTGCCTGGATGCGATTTCCCACGGTGCGGAGATGCCACTACACGATGGCTTCAAGCTGGAAGCCAATCTCTTCGGACTGTGTGCCCTGCCGAATATATCCTCAGATGGTGATTGACAGGTGACAACCGTCACGTTCAATGTTGGAAAAACAATCTCCTGTCCTCATACCACAACTCTTTAATCTTGTAGAAATGAACCGTTTATGAAAATTCTTGTACTTGGCGGCGGCGGACGCGAAGCAGCGATTGTTTGGAAACTGTTGCAGAGTCCACGTGTTTCACAAGTGTTTTGTGTGCCTGGAAACGCAGGAATTGCCCAGCATGCCAAATGTATCGAGGCTGATTTGAAGCGACCTGAGAAGCTGGCCCTGTTGGCTCAGGAATTAAAGGTTGATCTGACGATTTGCGGTCCGGAGTTGCCGCTGGTCTATGGAGCGGCGGATATGTTTGCCCGCTATAACCTGCCCTTTGTGGGGCCTTCACGGATGGCGGCTCAACTGGAAGGAAGCAAGATCTTTTCCAAGGAATTTATGTCGCGTCATCATATCCCGACTGCCATGTTTTCGGTTTGCGAGTCGGTTGAAGCTGCGGAAGACATTCTAAGCAATAATTTTCATGGATTCCCAATTGTGGTCAAAGCTGACGGTCTGGCGGCTGGAAAAGGAGTGGTGATTGCCCAGGATCTGGCTGAAGCCCGAGCCGCCGTCCATATGATGATGGTTGATAAAAAACTGGGTGAGGCTGGGGCAAAAATTGTACTCGAAGAGTGCCTGGTTGGCCGCGAGACCTCGTTTTTGGTGTTTACTGATGGTCGGACAATCCGGCCTCTGCCGCCAGCCCAGGATTATAAGCGAGCATACAACGGCGATGCGGGCCCAAACACAGGCGGTATGGGAGCTTTTTCCGCGCCAGGGTTGCTGGATGAATACCTGCAAGGCAAGTTGATGCGAAAAATTGCCGAGCCCACCCTGGCGGCACTTCAAGCTGAAGGCATTCTTTATAAAGGTGTTCTCTATATCGGACTGATGTTGACCGAAGCCGGGCCGCGCGTCCTGGAATACAATGTGCGGTTGGGAGACCCGGAAACTCAGGTTTTATTGCCGCGCTTAAAAACAGACCTGGTGGATGTGTGTGAAGCGATTGTCAACAGCACGCTTGATCGTGTTGATCTGCAATGGTCAGACGATTCAGTGGTGACGGTGGTGATGGCTTCAGGCGGGTACCCAAGCACCTACACCCCTGGGCAACCAATCTCTGGGTTAAAAGAAGCCGATGCCGTCCCTGGTGTTCATCTGTTTCATGCCGGCACCACCCGCGATGACACCACCGGGAAATACCTCACTGCCGGGGGGCGGGTTCTCAATGTGACAGCCGTTGGAAGTGATTTAACCGAAGCCCATACTCGGGCCTACACTGCGGTTTCAAAAATCCAATTTAATGGTCAACAGTTCCGCACTGATATTGCCATTTAATGATGAAGCGGAAGACCGAGGGCCTGGGGCTTGGGGCTGAAAAAAACAGGGCTCAGGGCTTGGGGCTCAGGGCTGAAGATTATCGGGCTGAAGACTTGGTTTTATTTCATCCCTCAGCCTTCAGCTCTCATCCCTTCCTTTGCCCCGAGCTTGCGAGTCTTGAGCCCCAAGCTCCAAGCCCCAAACTGGGCTGAAGAAATTTGACCGATTCGAAAGTGTTGATTTCTAACCACTAACCACTAACCACTAACCACTAAATGGTTTCTTCATTCTCAATTCTCAACGCTTCACTCTTCATTCTTCGGTGTGTCACTTGCAAGTTCGTTCTTCCGAATTTATGCTGGTGTGCACTCGTTTCAGTCCCAGGTTCAGCTTAATTCCGCTTCCAGGTTTAACCTCCTCAATTTCTTCGAATCAACTTTTTTCCGGGGATATTGCCAGCTTCGTGAAAGGGAATTTTTGAGATCACCGTGAAATATCTAACACGCACTCAAAAACTCGACATTCGCCAGATTGGGTTGCACCGTGCACTCTTTCCCTGTGTTGTATTTTTGCGAGGAGATAAATTAGGGCTGGCGATGCGGCTGGAAAAAACGATGACGGTCATTGGACGTGGATCGGACGTGGCCATTCAGCTTGACGGAGACGATGAAGCTTCACGATCACATGCCCAAATTCGCAGTATTGAAGACCCATCCGGGCAACGTCAGTTCTGGCTGATGGACCTTGGGAGCACCAATGGCACGATTTTGAACGGGGTTTTGCTCGAACGGCACAAAGAAGTATTACTCAATGATGGCGATAAATTCTCGATAGGGCGGCATATTCTCAAATTTGCCATGCTCGATGATTTAGATGAGGAATATCACCGCCGGATTCATGAACTGATCATGCACGATGATCTGACTGGATTACTGACGCGCAAAAGTTTTTGTATTGAACTCGACCGTGAATTAGCCCGCTCCATGCGCCACAATCACGAGTTTTGCGTGTTGATGCTCGATATTGATTTTTTTAAGAAGGTCAATGATTCCTATGGGCATCTGGTGGGGAGTCAGGTGCTGGCTGAAGTCAGTCTGGTCATTCGCCAAACGTTGCGTGACTCGGACGTGGCTGGCCGGTATGGCGGTGAAGAATTTATCGCGCTACTCCCTGAAACGAATAAGATTCGAGGATTGGAGGCCGCTGAAAGAATTCGGCAACTGATTGAACGGCAACCCTTTACCGGTTCAGTTCATGATTCGAGCGTCAAGTCTCATATCACCATCAGTATTGGGGTGGCCAGCTACCCCGCGGATGGTTCGACGCCGACCATGCTGATTGACAACGCCGATATTGCTCTCTATCACGCCAAGCAAACTGGCCGAAATCGAATTTGTGGGTATTCATCAAATTTGGTGCATACGCCATAGTCAGATCAGACAAACAGGGTTGTGGTTGGCGTGCCCCGGATTGGGGTGGTCCTCAAAATCAGTGCCTACGTTCTCCTTCCCCTGGCCTCTGCCCCTTACAAAATCCAATCACCTGCCACCATTGTCTCGACAATCAGAAAAAGAAACTTTACCCTTTGATCGGCGTTCGACCCTTACATTGGCAAATGAAGAATGAGGAATGAAGGAGGGTGAAGTGACTAAATATCTGCAAGTGAGATAGATAGCCTCTTCATAATTCATAATTCATAATTCATAATTCATAATTCATAATTCATCGAACTTCATTTCAACCAGACACGGGGGACTTCAAGGCGTTGAAGTCAGTTGGTTCAAACCCCTGGTGTCAAACACTTCTGAAAGACTTGTGAAATCAAATAGCGTATCCCATTCCCCACTCTTTGAAGGAGTGGCTATCAATCTTTCTCGAAACCCATTCCGGAACCGCCGCCTGTTTTGGCTTGGCTGGCTGGTCGGGGTCGCACTGCTCCTGGTAATTGCGGCCCAGGAATGGCGTTCTTACCGACAGACACAGGCTGTTCTGACGGAGCGTCACACACAAAGCCTCACCAAAACACAGGAATTTGAAAACTTAAAAAAAGTGAATGCTCAAACACTGGGTGTGACACTTACCCCCCAACAGCAACAAACCATGCGCTCAGTTTTGTTTCTAACGAAACAGCGTGGTTTTTCGTGGTCCCGGTTGTTTACCCAACTTGAGCGTGAAACACCTCCTGAGGTTCGCATTATCGAGGTCAAGTTTGACCGGAAAGGTGATTCCGCCAAATCCAAAACTCACCCGGTAACCGTGCCCGTGGGGTTGACTGTAAGATCGAGAAAGCCGGAAGACTTGACCAAATATTTATATGACATCAACCAGCGCGGTGTCTTTTTCTTTGAACCTCAAAGCCAGGGACCGGCTGAAAAGAACGACCGTGGCGGAACACTCAATGAGACGGAATTGATTTTGGCAGGCACCTATAATCCAAATGCCGAGCATTTGAGTGCCCCGGCACACAAGCCCCAGACACCCGCCAATGCGACACTCACCACTCGCCCGGCGACCAATTCCAGAACAAATCCACGAACACGAGGAAAAGGGTTGTAAGCGCCATGCAAAAATTGTGGAAGAATTTATTTGTTAAAAGCCGGCTCGGAGTGGCGCAAACGTCTTACCTGCGACTGCAGGAAGTTCTTGGAATTCTCGTGGCCCTGGTCATTGGAGGTGGCGTGATGTACTTTCATTCCAACTACTTAGGACCACTTTACAGTCAGGTGACCGAAGCTGACCGAAAACTGGCGACTTTGGGCTCGGATGTTGATCGCCTCAAGACCGAGGTGAGGCGTAAAAAGGTTGATACTCAACAGTTTGAGACCGCGATGGAAAAGCTCAAGGATTTTGAAGTGAGCTATCTGTCAGATCAACAAGGTGGTCAAGTCAAACTCATCAACGAAATCAATGAGTTGGCAGGCAAGAATCAGGTTCGCCTGGCGGATGGCATGGAGTTTGAACCGGCACAATTTGAACTGCCACCAGTTGAAGGGCAAAAAACACAACGGCTGACCGCCACCGATCAAGACAAGGAACAACTCAATTACCCTGGAATTGTGGTCAAGTTTGAGGCGGTTGGTCCTTATTATAATATTCGTCGCTTTATTAAGGCCGTCGAAGGCAGTAAGCAGTTTATGCTGATTGAATTGGGCGAATTGACCTCGGAAAATGTGAAAGATGGTGGCGGCGGGGCTGATGTCGTCCAGGTTAGTTTTCAAATCACCGCTTTTTTCCAGCGTGGGTGAAAGATCGTTGAAATAGAGGTTGTTTTATTATGGCAAATATTCGATTGACTTCTCAGACCAAAGCGATGTTGGGCGGAGCGCTCTTTCTCGTTTCGCTGGGTGTCTTTCTCTATAGTGTGGTCGGAGTCGGCCAGTCAGCATCCACCCCAACTGCTCAGGCCAAAAAATATCCGGATCGGATTCCGGCCAAAGATTTGGAATCAGGAAAGGGAAAGAGTGGTGCCAAGTCGGTCAATCCAGCCGCTTCACCAAGTGGCATTCTGGCGAGCGGGAGTTTGATTGAGAGTCTGGCAAGTCTGGATTTGCCGCAATTCTCCAAATCCGACACGCTTCCCCAGGAGATGCGCAACTTATGGGTCTACCCGCCGCCGCCGCCGCCGCCACAAGAGCCACCACCACCACCACCCACCATCACCCTTCACACGGCATCACCAACGTCAGTATTTGCCGGCACCGATCAGCCCGTGGAACTGGTTGTGCGTGGAACGCCGTTTCGCGAAGGGCTGCAGATTTACTTTAGGGGCAGCCCGCTTCAAACCCACTATAACCCGAGCGGGGAACTGACTGCCCGCCTGTCACCTGGTATTTTTGCCCAACCTGGGTCAGTCACGATTGAGGTCAAAGATCCGATGAATGCGGAAGACTTTTCAACCTCCTTGCCTTTTCAAATTCAAGCGCCGCCAAAACCCTCAGTTCAAAGCTATATCGGATGGACCCGAGGAAAGAGCCAGCAGACCGGAGAGGCAATTGTCCTGGGCCCGAACGAAAGTGGCAATAGCTGGTATGTCTTGAGGATAAATGATGGAATTGACAACCGGTTCCGGGTGGTTGAAATCACGGATCGGTCCATTAAACTCCAGGATACCCAGCTCAGCGGTGTCTATCATACCTATCAGCTCACCACGGATTCGAGCAATACTGCGTCATTTGGTTCTTCCCAACCGTCTTCAAATCGGGGTGGGGGAGGAGGGGCTTCCAGTGCCTATTCGCAGTATGGACAACCCAGTGGCAGTGCTGGGGTCAGTATGGTCGGATCAGTTGATCCCAATGCGCCGGTTCAGAAAGCGGATGGACAGGAAGTTGGGTCTGGACTCACTGATGCAAACGGAAACCCACTCTCCCAGGAGCAAGTTAAGCAGATGAGCCGCGAAGAGTTACGCGCCCAACGACAGCAACTGATCAAGCGTCCGATACCCTTTGGAAAAACTGCCCGAGGGAGGCAGTGACCTATGCCCATCAACCGCATTCGTCATATTCGAGCCGGGTCCACTCGCTTCCGGACAAAAGAGCAGGGATATAGTCTTCTGGCCCTGGTCATTGCGCTGGCCGTTTTTTCCATTTACCTCACGATGTCGGTGACGAATTTTCAAGCCGAACGTCAGCAGGAGCAGGAACTGGAACTCATCCAGCGCGGTAACTCGATTGCCGAAGCCATTGCCCGGTATAACAACTCAGGGCGGCTTGGCCAGTTAAATCCTGGTGGGCTGTTTGTGACCAAATTGGAAGATTTGGCCAAAGGTGTTGATATCAATGGGCGGTTGGTCCATTTTCTACGCCCTTCGGCTTTGCGGGATCCCATGGCCAATGGCCGTGAATGGCGGGCGCTTCGGGTTGGTGATCCACTCTTAAACCGGTATTTGCAGGAGTGGGCTGCTTATTATCGTCAACGAATTCCGGATAACTATCGGGTTTTGGTCAATCCCATTGATTTCAAAGATGAAGATGATGAGGATGACGAGGATGACGAGGATGAAGCCGTTGATCCAGATGATGAAGATGACGATGAGGATGATGAAGACGAAGATGAACCCACTTCATCAGACAATGGCACTTCATCTTTTGGGCAATCGCCGGATGGAAAGGACCAGTCAGCTTTTGGGATTGATCAAGACCGATTGCCGATAGTCGGTGTGGTCAGTACCAGTCGAAAGCAAGCCTTTCAACGCCAAAATGGCCGCGATAAACGCTATGACGAGTTTGTGTTTATTTATCTCCCAGCCCCGCAGATCGTTCGTGAGGTTCCGGCCCTTCAAGACGAAACCAGTGATCAGCCATCATCCCAATCCCCCCAGAACCAACGGTGACAAGGTGATAAAGTGACAAGGTGACATCTGACCAAATGACAAGGTAACAAGGTGACATCTGACACAGTGACAGAGACTTTTTAGTTTTTTGTGTAAATGGCTAGACTGGATTTTTAGCTCGTTTTTAAGCTTAGATAAACTGTTTATATTCAATATTTAGTGGCTAAAGAAAGAGCCAGTCACCTGGTTTTTCCAGGTTGAATTGACTGGTTACAGAAAAATTCTTTCTGTAAATTTTTCCGTGATGGATTCGATGAATTGGAAACTCATGGTTTCAACCTGCGAAGCAGGTGGGAGAAAGTAGCCCCCGGTGCAACCGGGGGATTCGGTCGGTCGGTCCTCCCAGCCTGCGAAGCAGGTGGCAGAGCGTGCCCGAGGAAGTTCATGGCAATCAAGGGGTTACCGGTGACGGCACGGACCTTGAGTGCATTCGTTTCTCTCTGTCACCTGCTTCGCAGGTTGGGAGGTGGCGGCATTTGATTCCCCCGGTTGCACCGGGGGCTACTTTCTGTTACCTGCTTCGCAGGCTGAAACTGAATTTCCAGTTTGTTCCAAAAAACCCATCACGGAAAAATTTACAGAAGGGAAAAATTTGGACAGTCCTCAGTGACAGAATGATCTATTGTCACCTTGTCACCCAGTCACCTTGTCACCCAGTCACCCAGTCAATTTGTCACCCGGTCATCTTGTCAATTTGTCATCTTGTCGTTTCGTCATCTGAAAAGCCTGTGCTAAACTGCCCACCTTAACGCTTCACAACTCCACAAACCGTGGAAATTCTGAGTTTACACAATACAAACCATTGCATCGGTGGGGATTGCCTCCACGACGAGCAATTTAAAGAAGGGTTTTCAACATCACTGAAAAGCCGAGTGGGCCGGAGTGTGATTGATGAAGGAGTGTCCAACCTGTCGCAGTTGCTATGAGGATAATGTTCTCAAATGCCCCAAAGACCAGTCGGATTTAGCATTCAGTATGCCGGGAACGACCCTGATCGACGGGAAATATCGTATCCTTTCATGCCTGGGGCGCGGAGGGATGGGGACCGTCTATCGGGCGGAGCACGTGCATCTCGGGCGTCAATTTGCCATCAAAACGGTCTTACCTGATTTTGCAAGTCGTGATCCAACAGCGATTGAGCGGTTTCGACAGGAAGCGCGCGCCTCGGCGGCAATTCATCATCTCAATGTGATTGGGGTAACGGATTTTGGAGTGACTGACCAGCGGGTGTTTTACCTGGTGATGGAGTACGTCGAAGGGCGTGGCCTGCATGACATTATCAATAATGAAGGTCCACTCTCGCCAGAGCGGGCACTCAAAATCATGAAACAGGTATGTAGCGGGGTCAGTGCCGCCCATGCCTTGAACCTGATTCACCGTGACCTGAAACCCTCCAACATCATGATCAGCCGACCTAAACAGTCTGCCGTCAGTTTGGAGGATATGGGATTGGTTCTTGGGGAGGATTTATTTGCTCCGGCCCCAACCAGTGGAAGCCAGAGCGGCAGTCAATCAGGCCCCAGCGATGAACCCGTGGTGAAGGTGCTTGATTTCGGGCTGGCCAAAATTCTCAATAGCGAAGTGTTAGGCGATGGGCCGGCGACACTGGGGACTGGGGTGATGGGAACCCCCCACTATATGTCGCCTGAGCAGTGCAATGGGAAAGCCGTTGATCCCCGATCAGACGTCTATAGTCTTGGGGTCGTGCTTTTCCAAATGTTAACCAAGGAAGTTCCCTTCAAGGGAGACTCATTTGGCGCCATCGTTTCCGGTCACCTGTTAAAGAACCCTCCCAGTCTGCGGGCACTCAACCCAGTGATCTCCGAAGCCCTGGAAATGGTTGTGTTGCGTGCCATGTCCAAAGACCCGGCCAATCGCCAACAATCAGTGGCTGCCCTGGCTTCAGAACTCGAAGCCGCAGTGCTCAACACCGGCCAGCCAGCCGCCAATCAGGGTGCCGTCTTGATGATAAGCACCCAGCCGGGAAATTGTGAGGTGTACGTCAATAATGATTTTCGCGGAAAGACCGGCCCCACTGGGAAACTGGCCATTCGACTGGAACCCGGTGAATACCGGCTCCGGTTTAGTTGTCCAGGGTGGTTTGATAACTCACGAACTTTAAATATGGGGGCTTCGGATCAGCAAATTGAAATCGCCCTCATGCACAAAACCGCCACGGATGCCCCACGTCAAATGTCTCCGATTACCACGCCTGTCCCGAGCAGCACTGCTCGGGTCCAGCGAGCCCCAGCGACCGGCGGTTATGCCACACCCACCCGCGGTGTGCCGGCTCCCTCAAATGAGCCTCAGCCAAAACTGCTTCAAAACCGATACGATACACTTCCACTTGACCTATTTATGGCGACGCTCTGTGCCATTTTGGTCATTGGCATCTATTTTGCCCTGGAGCCATCACCGGATCCCTTCTCGCTTCAGGTTGGCGGAGACTATCCAATGGTTCCACTCTTGACGACCTACGGAGGCATTGGTGCTACGTTAGCCGCGCTTATTGCCATGCTCATGGCTGATTATCAATATACCTATCAGCCAACACCCGTTTTGGCCTGGGTTTTTGGTGTGTCACGGATTGTGTTTGCGATTGCCGTTGTCCTGATGATGGTCATGGCGTTTGCTGGTGCCTCGCTGAATAAGTGGCCCTGGCCATCACTGGCATGGTTTGCTTCCCGCATTGTTTTAATCACTCTCTTTGGGGCACTCTATGCCCGGGTGTTGAAACGTCACCGGGCAGCGATTCTATAACCTGGGTGTCAGGTAATTGATAGAAAAAAGTGACGGTCTGTCCCCTGATTTTTCAGTTTGAAAGTTGAAAGATCAGGGGATTGTTGTTTCATACTCCAACGAGATTTCGGTTTTAACTCTCATTCCTGCGGCTCCCAACCGGAGTCCGTTCAAGCCGACACACTCCGTGAAATTGTGTCCATGTCTCCGTCCTTGTCTGAAACAGGCTCTCATTTCCTTATTTTTGGCGCTTATGGGGAACCCTCTTTCACGTGTAGGTTTTTGGTTTTGCACCGCGAAGCGCTGCCGTTCGGATAGCCGGTCGGTTGGCCGCTTTGGGCCTACCACCGGTCACCAAAGCCACCTCTTGTTCCTCCGTACTGCCTGCCCGCGCCCTGCAGGGCGCGGGCAGGCAGTACGGAGGGGGAGGAACCCGAACACTTTTCCCGGTGGTAGCTCCCAAAACCTCGCAACCGACCGGCTATCCGAACTGCAGCCTTTCAGGATGCTCAATCTAATACACACAAAACCTCATCCCACCGGAACACAATCAAAAAACCTACACGTGAAAAAGGTGTCCCTGGGCTAGTGTGCCTGCCGCCCATCCTGGGCTCAAACCCTGGTTTCTTTGTTAAAACCTCGTTGTCGTCGGAGGGGCTTGGGTGAATATGGGTGTAACGAAAAGTAACGGATTAGAGAGAAGTGTTTGAGAAGGCGGTGCTTTTGAACGGAGTCACCCTGAGTTTCAATTGTTGTGAGAAAAGAGGTTGAGTAAATCAGTTGGGCTTTTTACGTCTCTGGAAACAAAATTGCATATAGAGTTCTGTTTTTCCTTCCTTTTGAAGAAATAACCTTCACGTATCAATCAAATCTTTTTGCCTTTTCCAGCCTGCTTTCTCTGGGATTCTTCCAGGCAGATGTCTCAAAAAGGCCGCAACTTTCGTTTTAGGGAGCCAGATATGATGCGAGCTTTCAGACGGCAGCATTCGATTCGTGGATTTTCACTGGTTGAAATCTTAATTGTGGTATTGCTTATTACTCTCATTGCAGGGTTTGGTTTTCTCAGCATCGGTCTATACCGCAAGTCAACTTTAGCCGACGTTGCGGCCTCGAATCTGTCCCAGGCGATCCGCCGAACCCGAGAAAATGCCATTACCCAGCGCGTGACCTTTCGGATGCGTTTGATCAAAGGGTCGCCCTCTGATCCAGCCGGTGATCAATACATTATTGAGCGGTTTCCCGCCAATCCAGCTATTCCTGCTGAGACTGTTTCACTCCCTGAAGGATGGAAATTTGGAAAACTCCCTGGCAATACCGCGCCTGACCCGCGGGCCCTGGCCGAGATCCCCTTTGTCAGTAACCAATGCGACATTATTTTCAAAGGCGATGGCTACATGGGACTGGGAAATGGGATCGGCGATACCGAAGTCACCCGGAACTGGGGAATTCCACCGTTGAATGGTACGGTTTTTATTTATGACAATAACGAGCCAGATCAAAAAGCCCGTGAATATAAGCCCCGTGCCATCACCGTTTTAGGCGCCACCGGGCGAACATCGGTCTGGCGACTTTACAAAGACGAATGGATTGTTCCTGGAAAAGTCTAAGTAAATGAAGAATTGAGAATGAAGAATTGAAGGCCCCGAAGCAAGATCGCCTTCAGTTACATAATTCATCCTTCATCATTCAAACCCTGGAGCCGAAAAACAATGAATCACAGTCTTCGCCATCCCCAACCAGTCGTGTCGCGCCGCCGCCGTCATGGGTTTTCCCTGCTTGAACTCCTGATCGTCCTTGCCCTTTTCTCAGTGGTGATGGGGGCTGTCTTTATTACCCTGGACTATGCCAAAAAGACATCGTTCACCAATAATCAGTTGGTGGACACCCAACAAAATGTCCGGGCTTCAGCCAAAATCATGGCGGACGATGTGATTACCCTCGGCCAGGATTTTATGGGGCAGATTTCTCTTGATTCGGTATATGTGAGACGTGGCTTTTTGACGGCGAATGGGTTCCCGGATGCGGATGTGAACATTAACCCGGCGTATGATGAATTATTTGCTGCTCAATGGGCCAATAACGTCAATTCAACCACTGCCGTGCTCGGGGTTGATACCAACGGCGATCCTGTGACGAACATCCGGGTTGCACCAGGAGCTGGTCCAGCCATCCTTGGAGACGGAGCCGCTGGTTATGTTCCTGCCTATGGTAACGGTACTGATCAGCTTTTGTTTGTCCAGGCTGACTCGATCACTTTGCGATTTGACGATGACTTTGGCCTGCTTCAACCTGACGCTGATACTGAAATTGAACTCGGCGAGGCGAAATATTTTGCCCAGGCAAATTTTGCCGGGAGTGATTTGACGTTGTTGCCGCTTGCCGGTTCTGTTCCCGCCTCAAACTTTGACAATACCACCACTGCCGCCCTGATAGATCAAGCCGACCGGCTTCTGGCCCGGCGGTTGGTTCCAATGGTTGACGTGATTGTCGTGCGCAACACCACTGGCGGCGCCCAATTTATGGGGCTGGTCACCGCCGTTGATCAAAACACTGGCGCCATCACCCTGTCATTTGATGATGACCCGATCCGACTCACTCCAGATTGGACCTATCCGCTGACCCAGGCATCAGGTGGGCGGGCCGGTACACATCCCCGGCTGTGCGGACAAGGCGATGTGGTGAGCATCCGCCGAGGCCGATTGTTGCGCTATTTCATCGGTTCGTATATCAACACCCCAGCCGGGGTACCGGCTGACTATTGTGCCTTGTATCGCCGTGATGGTGCCCGGATTGATCCGGTTGCGTTTAGTGTCGAAAATATGCACTGCACCTTGTTGCTGGTTGATGAAGAACGACTGAATGCTGGCGCCGGGCAATTCTATACCGTGCCAGGACCTGTTTTGGCTGACCTGAATGCTGTCCCGCCACAACCTCCAGCCGGGGGACGAACCCGCCGATGGAGTCGGACCGTGATTCGATCCCTTCGGGTTCACCTTTTTGCCCGGTCTGATGAACTGGATCCAACGCTTAATCGCGACGATCCCGGGCCGCTTGGCGCCAAGAAGGGTGATTACCTGCGAATCAATCAAGAATTTACCATCGCCCTTCGAAACTCGGCTTATAACCGATAGCCTGGGCAAAAGAAAACAGATCTGGGGCTGACGCTGATGGATTGAATGCAATCTGTTTCCTTTGCCCCCTTCGGTTGTCTGTCAGATCACAGCATAACGACGTTCCACTCCAACTTTTGATACCTGACTTTAACACCACCACCAATCCTTGGGTGATGAACCATCAGATGTGTCAGATTTGGCAAAACTTTGTAAATAGATCAATTTCAAAGGCTTGTGAATGATTAGGGAGAAAATGACTATGAAGTACACACGGTTGAGTCACAGGCGACGCCGGTCGCCAATGCGACACAAGCCGCAGCATCACCGGAAATACCGCCAGCAGGGCATTGCCCTGGCCATCGCCTTGATTCTCTTAGGCGTGTTGATGGTATTTACCTCGTTGGCTGCGACGTTGATGACTTCCGAGGCCCGGTTGAGCGCCGCGCAATATAATAATGCCCGTACCTTCAATGCCGGTATGGCCAGTCTGGAGTTGATGACGGACAAGATCAACACGCTGTTCACGTCCAACTTCAACCCAACGGCGGCTGAAATTGAAGAACAGGCAGCACTGGAACCAATCTATCGGGATGGTTCGACTGAGATCTTTGACTTTCAGCAGAAAGTGACTCAGTTGGGCGGGAACCGGGCGCTGGTCACCGTGCTGGATCCACCGTTTGAAGGACTGACAGCCCGTGAACGTCTGTTCCGTCTGGAAGCCATTGCCCAGGACACCCGCTACAACACCCAGGTGCGGTTGATTCGAGATGTGGCCAACTATCAAATCCCAATCTTCCAGTTTGCAGTCTTTGGATTTGACAGTCTTGATGTCTCTCCGGGTCCAAAGTTGTGGCTTGGAGGCCGTACACATACCAATCGAAACCTCTTTTTGATGGTGCGCAACGGCGGTAACACAACCGAGTTTTATGGAAAAATCACCACTGTGGGTGAAGTCTGCACCGAGATTTTGCCGAGTGGTCGCGGTGTGGTCGCGGGCGAAAGCGAAACCGGACGGCACGAAGTCTACGACCCGGCTACATTGGGTTTGCGCGATATTGAACCGAGCGTCAATAACGCCACCGGGCCCGATAACCCAGGTGTCCCTACGATTTATGATTACAACTTAAATGATGATCCGACTTCGCCAAATGGCGGAGTGAAAACGGCGGGTGCCCTGCCGGCGGGACTGGTCGTGACCGGGATTCCGCGTCTCCTGCTGCCGACGGAAAGCAAAGGCTTCCAGGCGATTGAAATTCTTCGCCGTGGGGTTCCAACCGACACCGATCCAGAAAATGAAGCATTGCAAAACACCCGCTTTTTCAACGGTGTTTTCGCCCGATACAGCACCATGCGGATTTTGCTCGATGACGACATCGAGGAATTCCCCGATCCGATTGGCGCCGAACCACGCGCCTATGACCTCAATGACCTGGCCGATCCAACCAATGCTTTCTGGAGAGTCTTAACCGACAACGTTCGTCAGTTCAATCCAAACACCGGAAACGACCACCCCGACCAGCCAGCCGGAACCGCCACTGTCGGTGCTGGAAACCCAATTGCGGGTGCGGTGGTCACTCCACCGCAAACCAATCTGATCAACAACCAGCCCGAGTTTCAACGCACCGAAGACGGCAACGTCTCCGCCCTGCGGAAACGCACCTATATCAAAATCGAGTTGCTGATCAACGACCAGTCACCCAATCCACCAACCCGGATTGACATCACGCCTCAAATTTTAAATTTGGGGATTACGGCTGGGCCAATTCCAGTTGTGGAAACTCCAAATCTCACTGCAGGTGATCTTCAGGGTAATAACAATGCTACTTCCCCAGATGGTAGACTGCGGGCCAGTACGACCTATGTCAGGAACTATCCACTCAATGACACCCGGCTCCCCAATACCACAACTGACAACACTATCGAGAGTATGTTGCCCTGGTTGGAAAACTCTACAACCAACGCCAACATCGGGAAGTTTAAAGGTGCTTTAGGCGGTTTATTTACCAGTGCAACTGCACAAGCAACTGTAAAAATTAGAGGAGACGTCAATAGGACATCTTCAATTTCCTATCGGTTTGAACCAAATGCGATCCTGCGGTTGCAACGAACCTATTTCCCGTATGTGCCCAATAATAATATTGACGTCACTACGGCAGATGTACCTACCACGTCCGATGCCCCAACCGCACAAACAGCCATCAATAACCCGGCTGGTTCAACTGGCCGTATCGGTGGTTACCCGGCCAAGTTCAAGAGCCTGATTGCCAAGCCATATTTCCGGTTTACAGACCAGTTTGATAACCTTACCTATGTCAAGGGAAGAGGAACCCTCAGCAATGGAATGTTTGAATTGGTAAATCCATTTGCAGAGTTTCCTAATACTGAAACTACTACTCCGGATAACGATATAATTCCCAACTCAAGGCAAAGAGTTTATGCGGGTAATGGAGTCCTTGGAAATGGGGCAGATACTCGGTTTATCCGAGCAATTGAAATGTACGGAGCATCGTGTGTTACTAATAACACAAATCCAGGAAAACCAAATGCAACTGGATCTTTTGAAATCACAAGCAGTGGACCTGGAGGTTTGCTTCCATTCGCTGATAATACCAATGCGCAGGAACCCAACACTGGGCAACTCCAGGCAGCTAGGGCAAGTATTAATCGGGATGAATTATTTAATTTACTGAGTACTCTTTGGACCAATAATGCAGCCCTGAAGCAACAACTCTGCCAACGAATTCGAGAACATGTGTTTAAGCCAGGTATTCCAGGTTTTTATGCCTTAGCCTGGGATAACAATGGCACTGGATCAAATGTTATTGGGGATGGCAGAATAGACCTTGATGTTAATTGGGATTTGACCCCAGAAGATGCCGAGAATAGTGATCCGAGATTGGGTGTCATTGATTTAAATGAAATGACGATTTTTCCAAACCTGGATCCGGGACCACAACAACCCAAGCTTACGGCTTTTCGAACAAATGTTGGCTCATTAGCAGCAACTGATTTTACCCATTTGTCATGGCCGATAACCACTATAAACCCAAATGGTAACAATATACCAAGTTACCTGAAAGAAGACCCAGCTACAGGAAATAATACATTTGACTTACAGCGAACTGTTGCGAGTTTCCTGGCAGGACTGAAAAATGTCGAACCTGGAATGACCAATCCAGCAACGGCTGAATTACCACGTGAAAATATTGCCTTTGATTGGAATGGAGATGGGCTTATTGAACCACCACATCGCCCATTTCAGGGGGGAACTATTTCTCGAAACTCTACTATCACTGAAGGTGTTGCCCTCGGATATTCAGTTGAAAGCAATATATGCTCCCTCATACCCAGTACTTTACGGGTGTCCCCAAGTCCGTCAACTACTGCTGACCGTGTAACTTCAGTTCCTGTGGAAGTCCGATTAGTTGAGCAAAATCCAGCGCTTCCAGGCTTTACTCCGGTTACTTGGGTAGACCCTGCCAACAACAATGCTGCGCTCCAAACTTATGTCAACGGTTTGATGGCTGCTAATCCTGGTGGGATTCCATTTAACCAGGCAGATCCAGATCCAGGAGCAGGTACTGGGTTTACAAACAACACCAATAGTTTCAGGTTTGATGTACCATTTTGGACCTTTCAGCGGATACGAGGTCTGGCAAAGACAGGTACTTCCTATAACTATGGAATTGTTATAAGAGTTCGCTCAGCCGTACGGATCGTCTTTCAACATCCGCTTGCCCCGCGTGGAGTAAGTGCTGCGTCTTACCCAACAAATGTCGGCTTTACGGCTGCCCAAATTGCCCAAACCGGTGATGCCACTCAAATCGGTCGCAACCTTGGCTTGACTGATGCCCATTATGCTTTCCCTGGGCATTGCTACCTGGATTTTGTTTCTGACCCGGCCAATGACAATCTCCCGACCAGTAGCCCCGCGATCTGGTTGCCGAGGGTGAGAACGGTGACTGATACGGCCTTCCCCATCAATGTGTACGACCAGCGTGAAGGGAGGCACATCTCACGGGCATATGGCTTCCAGGGGATTCCAACGGCGGCTGATTACTACTCGGCTGACGTTGGCGCCAGTGCCCAACGCATCGTGGAAAACCAGTGGCCTGATTGGCCTGGAACGGCTACGTTAGCCGACAACGACCGAATGCTCTATAACATGGGGCAACTCCTCCCCATGCCAAGCCCAATCGCTCTGGAACGCATCGGCATGATGAACATGGTCGAAGTGGATATGGGGAACCTGAAGCGCCTCTTCAGGGGCGACTTTAATAATTATCTCGCCACTTTTCCTGGACCATTTACCAGCGGTCAACCACGTAATTCACCAATTGGAGACCCGGCAACTGTCTGGGGCGGCAATGGAATCATTGACATTTCAGACAACGGCTTGATCGTCTACATTTCCAATCGGTGCGGAGATGACAACAACGACGGAATCTATGAGTTGAACGATGTTTTTGGCGAAAACGGCGTCCTTGATCCGCTTGACGATACGGTAAACACGGTGCTTGACCCGAATTCGCCTCAAAAAGGAAAACCGGGTGATGGACTCCTCCGCCGTGATATGGATGTCGAAACCCAGCCGGTCAGTGTTCCAAACGACAATGCACCTGCCCGAACCGGCGAAGCACCGCATGGCTCAGTGCCGGTCAATGACGGATTTGAATATTTCTGCGGTAATATCAACACCACAACCTGGCGAGTTACTGTCCCAGACAATGTGAATCCAACCCAGACCAATTACACGACATTGCTCAATGGAAATGGAATTGGCGATACACTGGAAGGCGTAACCAACAGCGCGGGGACGGCACCCGCCCCAACGGCAACCGGGGCCATCAACTGGCGGATTGTTGATTCAGCTAAAACCGGTCGCATCAGGGCGTTCCGCCGGGGGGTGAGACTTGTCAACGGATGGGATATTCCGCGCTGGTACCTTAACCAGGATGGCCCAACGCCACGTCACTTTACCGGGATGTCGCTCATTGCCGAAAACCCGGTGTATATCTATGGCAATTTGAACGCCATCGGCGTTCAGGAACAGCCCTCCACCATCGTGGACCCAGACTCAGGGCTTCCGGTGGGTGGTCCAACCGCATCCCGGCGATTCCTGCAAACCGGCAATGATAATATGCCGCTGGTGCCAGGTAACTTTAACGCAACTCCAGCGGTAACCGGTGGGGCCAATGACGGATTACTGCATGGGCCGATGTCAATTATGGCCGATGGGGTCTCAATCCAATCACGAGCCTACCAGGATGCCCGCATGTTTATCTCGCAAGGGGGACACTCGTACCGACCACAGACTTTACTGCGCCGGTATGCGATGGAAACCACGGTTAAATCGGCCTGGTTGACAGGTCAGCCCAAAGCCGGGGTTCAGACCTCGTCGCAGCAAACCATTGACGACAATGGCGATGCGGTGAATTTGAATTCTGGGAACTCACCCAATACCCAGGGCGGGGTGCATAACTTCCCACGGTTCTGCGAAACCTGGACCTGGCCAGCGGGTTTGGTTCGGTTTAACTACAATGGTTCGTTCATCTATCAGTTCTATAGCCAGCAAGGGAATGGCCTCTGGAAGATCGGCGGACCAAGCAATGCGTCGCACTATAACGCACCACCCCGGAACTGGAATTTCGACTCGGCGTTCCGGACGCTTGGCGGATTGCCACCGGGAACACCACGCGTGAGTTTCTATAAGATCCGAGGTTTCCGTCAGGTCTTTATCGAAGACCAGGATTAGGAATCAGGGTTCGGGGTTCAGGGTTTTATTCTTAGGGATTGAGCGTTGAACTGTTTGACCTTGACTCACCAAAACAAATGGAAGGCAGGTGTGAAAGCACCTGCCTTCTGTGTTTTCTCAGCGCGATATCTGAAATAAGGTGAGATTCCAATGGAAATTTGTGTAACGAAATGAAACATTTGAAAGAATGAAATTATGGAAGAAACCAGGGCATTATCAGCGTGCAAAATTAGAACAAAGAGAAAAGTGCAGGTAAATCAACTGCTTACCAAAGAAAGTAGATGAAAACTGGTTTAGGGTGCTGAAATTGCATGCAAAAGAGCACTTCCCGATTTACAACTTACCTAAAAAGGACAATCAGCCTATGCGATCAACCATCCACTCAAGATCGGTATGCGCCCGATTTGCGATTCCGAGCCGTCGAGGCGAAATAAGACGCCAATCCGGTGTGACCTTTATCGAATTACTGATCACCATGGTTATTCTGATGGTTGGTATGCTGGGGGCGCTTGAACTCATTACGATTGCCATTACCACAGCCAACAACGCCCAAAGGGTCAATACCGCTAAAAGCCTGGCCCTTGACACGCTGGAACAGATTTTCATTATGCGTGACATGAATGCGCTTGGCGGTATGCCTCCGGCCAATAACCGGGATGCTGATACGTTTGCGAACCTTTCAAATGGTGGCACCTCAAGCCTTTTCTCAAACGATTTTGAGACAATAAAGAGAGATGTGGGACCAGATTTAATCCGTGGCACCAATGATGATACTGGTGGTGATGACCCACGCTATACGGGCTTCCTGATGCGGATTCTGGTTCGAAGTTCGACCCAGGCAAGTAATCCAGACGACCCAAGCGGCGACCCGCTTCCTGGAGCCACTGACAGCGTCAAGCGGGTCATTGTCGAAATTGAGTTTCCCTTTCTTCGATCTGGCCGGACACAAACTGTCCGAGTCGAAACCTATATCACCCGGCCACCATCACAAACCCGGGTCGGCGTTGGTTAAACTGAAACTCAACACCGTGAGATTTTTTCCGAAGCCTCCTCCAATGTGATTTTGCCCTGTTTCCTGCTGCCACCCACGTGGCAGCATTTTTTTTGGGTGACAAGTCAAACTGGATTCAAAAAGGTGTGCCGAAAGCCTTGTTTTGGAGTCGTGAACCAAATAATGTTGGCCACTTCATCAACAGTCTCAAAGTCAGGAATTCATCGTCCAAGGAACTCAAACCCATGTCTTCTATTTCATATCGTGATTCAGGTGTTGATATTGATGCCGCCAACGAAGCCAAACATCGAATTCGTGCCCTTGCCCGTTCAACTTTTAATAAGCAGGTGCTGAGTGAAATCGGCAGCTTCGGCGCGATGTTCAAACCCGAATATGGTTCGGCCAAAGAACCCATTCTGGTTGCCAGCGCCGATGGTGTCGGGACCAAACTCAAAGTTGCCTTCCAAACTGGAATCCACAACACGATTGGCTATGATCTGGTCGCCCATTGTGTGGATGACATTCTGGTGCAGGGGGCCCGACCGCTCTTCTTTATGGACTACATCGCAACTGGCAAACTTGATCCGACCGTGGTTGCCGCGATCATTGAAGGACTGGCCCGTGGCTGCAAAGAAGCCAATTGCCCGCTGATTGGCGGTGAAACGGCTGAAATGCCCGGCTTTTATGCGGAAGGCGAATATGATGTCGCGGGGTTTATCATTGGCTGGGTTGATCGGCAGCGCATCATTGACGGGAGTCAGATTGCTCCTGACGATGTGTTGTTGGGATTGCCGTCACTGGGACTCCATACCAACGGGTATAGCCTGGCGCGAAAGCTCTTTTTTGAAATTGCCGGGTATGCAACCGACACACACCTTCCCTCCCTGGGCTGTACCGCCGCTGAAGCGCTTCTCAAGCCACATCGGAATTACCTGCCGTTTCTGGACGATTTGCTCGATACCGGAAAAATCAAGGGACTGGCTCACCTGACCGGAGGCGGTTTTTTAGAAAACATTCCTCGGATTTTGCCTGACGGCTGCGGAGCGCACATCCAGCGCGGAAGCTGGCCGGTGCTGCCTGTCTTTCAACATCTGGTTGAACTTGGGAACTTGCCTGAGTCAGAGAGTTACCGGGTGTTTAACATGGGTATCGGTATGGTCGTAGCGGTTTCACCCGATGATGCTGAAACTCTGAGTACCCACATTGGTGGAAAGGGAATCGAGGTCTACCGCATTGGCCAGATTGTCGCCGGTGAGAAAATTGTGACCCTGGCGTGATTTTTGGGCTACGATCATTTTTGAACCACAGAGGGCACAGAGGAACACAGAGGC